>NZ_JAKSYF010000063.1:0-37200 GCF_022829745.1 Methylobacterium sp. E-016 | reverse complement strand
TCAGGCCCACGACAAGCCCGCGAAGCTCGCTCAGCGAAAGGGCATCCAAACCATCGGGATCCGGCAGCGCCATGCCGCATGTTGAATCACGCCCGAGCCAAACCGCAAAACGCCACCGCCCGGTGATCTGCCCCAGTTACCTCACCCAACAGCTAAGCTATTCAGCCCGTTATGAAACGGGATCTTATCGATTAGACCATCCATCCTATAGAAATCCGCTCCGCGAGTGCCCCCTGAACGCGTCTGCTCGCAATCAAGTCTATCTTTATTTCACCAAGAAGGCGGCCCAGAAAGCCAGGCCTCGATCCGGGCCGCCAAGCGATCCGCGCGGCTGTAAGGATTGGCCACGAACCAGATAACGCCTGCGAATGCAGCTGCTCCGGCATAGATCCCCTTGCCGTCGAACAGGATTACGCCCAGCACGAGGCAAACACAGGCAAGGCCAATAGACAGCCATTTGAGGATGGCGGCGATGCGAGCGCGTCGGATCTCACCTGCCCAGCGATTGCGGCTGAATTTCACAGGACCCGCTTCCCGTGCCCCGTCATTGGCTGGACGATCGTTCGGCGCCATCCCCTCAACGTGGCCCGTCAGTCCCGCCGCAGCAAGCACCTCCTACGATCCACGTCGAGGACTGGCAGGCGTGGGTCGCCGACGGCCTCGGCACCGTCGCGATGGGGGAGCTGCGCGTCACTGGCCCGGAACTGACGGCAGATGAGTAGGGCGCGCCGGACGTGGACTGTCGGAACTGTGTCACGGACTTCTTCCGAGAAGGCCGAGGGCACGATCCCAGCTGCACGCGCCCGTAAAGTTGCAAATGCTGCGAGGTTGTAGGGAGAATATGGACGTGAAGTAGAATTTTTCATCAAAAGACAGTTTGAGATGTTGGATTTCCGGCATAGTCGTTTCGGTTTATTTCTATCGAGGCGAGATGCAGCAGGTACTGACCCGGAAGCTGGAAGGCTTCGAGGACCTATCGGATGACGATCGCCGGGCCCTGGATGGCCTGGCGCCACGCATCCGGCAGGTCGATGCACGGGTCGATTTGGTCCGAGAAGGCGACGAACCCGAGAACGTCCATCTGATCCTTGACGGCCTCGCTTGCCGCTACAAGGTGCTCCCGGACGGTAAACGCCAGATCATGGCGCTTATGGTTCCAGGGGACTTCTGCGATCTGAACGTGTTCATCCTCGACCAGATGGACCACAACATCGGTACGATCTCCGCGTGCCATGTCGTCGACATCCCGCGTCGAGCAATCGAGGAGATTACCGAGGCCCATCCGCAGATCACGCGGGCCTTTTGGTGGTGTGCCCTTGTCGATGAGGCGGTGCTGCGCGAGTGGCTGGTCAACCTTGGTGGTCGTGCCCCGGAGCGACGTATCGCGCACCTCCTCTGCGAACTGTTGGTTCGGCTCGATGCGGTGGGAAAAGTCACGAACGACAGTTACCCCTTCCCGTTCACGCAGCCCGAGCTTGCCGACACGATGGGCTTGTCGGCCGTTCACGTGCACCGTACGCTTCGCGAGCTGCGCGATCTCGGGCTGATCACGCTCAAGCGGCGGGTGATGACGATCCACGATGTCGAGCAGCTCAAGGCGTTCTGCGGCTTTACGCCGAACTACCTCCACCTCAAGAACACTCGTTGGGGCGCACGCCGGAGCGAGCCATGGCTGAACCAGCTCCGGGGAAGCTAGGCATGGATGCTCGCGACAACGTCGAGACGTTGCTCGTGCTGCAGCCGATCATGGTCGACACGGGCAGCCCGGATCGGGAAGGGCGCTTGGTTCTTGCCAACGGCCTGCTAATCGCGGTGCTGGTGCGTCTCGATACTCCCGAGCACGAGGTGGGCCCGGGCTGGTTCGTAGAGGCGGCCTTCGGACGTCTCTTCGGAGTGTCAGCGCCGATCTTCGACACGCTGGAGGAGGCAACGCGATGGCTACGACAGCACCGAAAGCCGTGACCGAGGCAGGATTGGTTCTGCAAAGTTCGCACAAGCGGTTGTGGCCACCTGTAATTGTGTAGAGTATCCGGGATACGTTGAACGGTCAGGCTGCATGAGATTGATGCGCGTCGACTGGTGGCATGATATCAGGAAGCCACACCTGCGGAAGGCTGGCCACGGCCGGCTTAGCAAAAAGATATCCTTGAAACAGCCGGATGCCAGTCGAATATAGGGTCGTCAGTTCGGCCTTGGTCTCAATGCCTTCAGCAATCACTGCCACGTTTAGCTGGCGTGCCATCGTAACTACACCAGCAACGATGGTGTGACGTGCGAGAGAGGTCGCGATGCCGCGAATTAACTCCATGTCGAGCTTGATGAAGTCAGGTTGAAAGCTTGCCAACAGATTGAGGCCGGCATACCCAGCACCGAAGTCGTCGAGCGCCGTGGCAAAACCGTGCTTACGATACTCGGTGATGATCCGCTGGACGTGGGCAACGTCCGTCATGCGCTCGTTCTCCGTGAACTCGAACATGATTTGCCGACGAGCGAAGCCAACGCGATGGGCGGCGTCAAGGGTCGCACGGATGCAGGCTGCAGGCTCATACACGGCGTTCGGCATAAAGTTGATCGATAGCCGCGTTTCCTGATCAGAGAACAAGGAGGCGGCAAGTTCGATCGCCTTGACGCGGCAGGCTTGATCGAACTTGTACCGGTTGCTCTCGTCCACCATGCCGAGGATCTGCCCCGCTCCCTGCCCCTCAGTTCCCCGAACCAAAGCTTCATAGCCCCAGACAGTATTCTGCCGGAGATCAAGGATGGGGTGGAACGCCATCGTAAACTCGAAAGGCAGTGGCTTCCCGTCGCGGCATCCCTGGCATTTCATCGTAGTCATCACAGCCTCTCCACCTACACGTGACGAAGCTAGATGCGTGTAATGAAATCTAAGTAAACATGTTCATTTTAATCAAATGATCAAATCACACGCCATGTGCCACGACGCGAATGCGCAGGAAAAGATTATAATATGATAGCTTGCTTCTGTTCACCCTCCCCGCGGGGCAGTTTAGAGGAACCCGCTCCCTGCATGATCTTTGAAGGCGTTTGCCCGGCGGACGTACCCGAGGACGGTCCGGGGGTCGCGGTGGCCTGACACTTCCATAATGCGGGCAAGATCGGCCCCGCGCTCGGCCGCCGTCGTCACGAACCCGGCCCGCAGGCTGTGCCCACCGAACGCCGCCGGGTCGAACCCTGCGGCCCCAGCGTACCGCTTCACGATGTCCCCGATGCTGCGATCCGTCAGCGCCTCAGCTCTGATCCGGCCTGACCGCGACACCGGCCGGAACACCGGCCCGTCCGTAATCTCGGCCGCGGCGAGCCATTCCCGGACCAAGGCAACCGGTCGGACGTGCCGACCGTGCGGGATCGCCTTTTCGGTCCCCCTGCCCTCCTGATCGGTTTTCGATCGCCGGATCAGCACCCGCAGGCCATCGACGTGATCGGTCAGGTCGGAGACGAGGAGCGCTGCCAACTCCGACCGCCGGAAGGCACCCGCGAACCCGAGTCCGAGCAGCGCTCGATCCCGCTTCCCCGCAAGCCCAGGCGGAGCGTGCGAGAGCATGGCGGCCAGCACCTCGGCAGTCGCGGCGGTCTTCTGCCGGATCTCCATGTTAGGGCGGCGCCGAATGCCCTTGATGACCGCGTGCACCGTCTCGTGCGCGCCGGGGTCTGGCAGTCCAGCGAGCTTATGGGCGTAGGCGATAGCTGCGAGCCGCCTGCCGATCGTGGACGAGGCCCGCCCAGCAGCCGCCTCGTGCGAGAGGAACGCTGCCACCGTCTCGGGCGAGGCTGGCAGGGACGAGACCCCGTGGCCGTCGCACCAGGCCGTGAACGCCGCCGCGTCTGACTTGTAGGCGCGCACCGTGGCGCCGGCCTTCGAGGCTCGCTGATAGTCCCGCACCAGGGCGAGGGCTTCAGCCGGCAGGTTGCTGCCAGGGCTGGGGAGAACCGCGACGGACCGCATCGAGGGTTCAGAACTCCGCATCGCATCCCCTTCCGGCCCCGAGGGCCGTCGCGATCATGTCGCCCAGCACGTCGTCCGCCCAATCGTTCGGAAGGCCCATGTAGTGGCCCGGCCTGCGGATCATGCCGCAGAGGAACTGGCCGTCTTCGAATTCCAGCGCCTGGCACGCGCCCTCGGCCGGATGGCCGGGAATGTGATCGAGCGCAACGCCACAAGCCTGCGTCGCGCAGCAGTAGCCGCACCCGTTGCAGGGCGAGCCATAGGCTGGCTTCACCGGAAGCCGCTCTCCGCTGGTCCCATCTATCAGAACGATCGCTGCCATTGAGACCGCCTACCGGCTGAAAGTTCCGAGAATATCTGTTATCGGAACTTAGACTGATGACGGCTTGATAGCAAGATTTCTAAACGTTGAAACTTCTATGCGTCAGGATAGCAAAAGGGCTCGCGGTCAAGACAGAGTGATTGGGAGCCGTCGATGCGTCCTGGCGTCGATCCAGCTTGACGGACTGTTAAGCAGACGCCTTTCAGTCTCAGCGTCGAGGCGGCAGGACGGCGAGAATGCGAACCATCACGATAGCGGCTCGAAAGGGAGGCGTCGGCAAAACGACGCTCGCGACGCACCTGAGCGTCATCGCGGCCGGGCCGGGCAAGCCGGTCCTCCTGTTCGACACTGATCCGCAGCGGTCGCTGAAATGGTGGTGGGATCTACGACAGGGCGACACGCCGGCCATGGTCGAGTGCGAGGCTCGCGAGCTTGCCAAGATCCTGCCGGCGGCTGAAGCCGAGGGCGTGGCCTACAGCATCATCGACACGCCGCCGCATGCAGAGAACTCGATCGCCGATGCCATGCGTGTCGCCGATCTCGTCATCGTCCCAACGCGACCTGGCCCGTTCGATCTCGCGGCCGTGGCCGCAACGCTCGATCTATCCCGACGCGTTGGCAAAGTGCCGCTCGCCATCATCAATCATGCGCCGCCGCGGACCGGCGCTAGCGAGCCCGCGATCGTCGCTGAGGCGCGCGAGACGTTGACCCGGATGGGGGCGACCGTTGCTCGATCCGTGGTCTCGCAGCGGGTGGCGATGTCTCACGCCGTCATCGGCGGGCAGACGGTCAACGAGTTCGAACCGAACGGGCGCGCCGCAGAGGAAATGCTGGCGCTATGGCGTGAGGTTCAAGAGACCATGAAAGAGCAGGGCCTATGACCAGCGAACGCCAGCCGCTCACGAGCCTATCCGATCGCCTTGCTCGCAAGGTGGCACCACCCGAAGCTGAGAACTCAGCTCAAGCGCCTGTAGAGCCAGCGAGAGCTGCAAAGGGAGCGGAGGGGCGGGTGCAGATCATCGTTCGCATGACGCCGGCCGAGCGCAAGGCGCTTCGACAGATCGCCCTGGATCAGGACACTACCGCCCAGGCCCTCGCGGAGGATGCGATCCGTGATGTCCTTAGACGGCATGGTCACAAGACGTAGACGCGTCTCGATGTCTTGACCCATCGACGTTTTGAGAGGTTGACGTTTCACTATCCTGCTATCAAGACGGCCCTACCAGCCTCGCCGCGGTCGGGTGTGCAAGCCGGACGAGCTGCGATGGTGCGGCCTCCCGGCGAGCACCGTGGACGTCCTATCTTGTCATGGACGCGCTCGGCCGGCATGGGATCGGGAAAGACAGACAACTCATCTCGTGAAGCCGCTGAAGCCCTCCGTGCGATCGGTCGGAACGTCGAGCCTCCACGCGACGTCCTTGGCCTGTGGCTCGTGGATGGCCATGAGTGCAGCGATGTCGAACTGATTGCGCTGGCGCAGCTTTTTGGGCTGCTGGCTGAACCCGAGCAGGCAAACTGAGCTAGACCGTCGGCGCGAGCAACTTCACAGCCACGCTTTGGTGTGACACGGTATCGGGATGCCAGCCACGCTCCCCGGCGGATGCCGCGTCGTTGTCCTCCCGTACGACCCTCATCCAGGGCGCTATGTCTGGCTGATCAGTCGAGAGAACGGCCCAGTCGTTAGGGCACCAAGGTCCTATCCGGACGAAAGAATGGCGCTCCTTGCTGGGTTCAATCAGGCCAAGCAATTTGCCGAGCCGCAGGCTACGTCGCTTGGTGCTTTGGCTACATAAGGCCACGAAAAGCCCGCCGCGGCTGGCGCCGGGCGGGCTGAAAAAACCATTGCGCTTCTGGGCCGTCTACCGCCCCGGCATACGCCGAATTTGGTCGATGTTTTCGGTGGAGAGGTCGGTGTAGAGGTTCTGCTTAACCGGCTCGAGTTCGGCCTTCCGCGGAGTTGACTGATGCTGCTTCCCAGGGTCAGCTTCAGCCTTAAGACCTCCAAGACCCTTCCGATTGGCGAAGTCGTTCCGGACCGTATCCTGATAGGAGGGCGTGTTCCCACACCCTTCACAAATCGAGGTCGTCCAGGACTGCCAAAGGCCATTTGTTTTCTCGGCGACGGAGGCCGCGCGCTCACGATGGGCCGACGCGAGCTGCACGGGGTCGAGGTCGCCCACCTGCTTTGGGGTCGGTGCGGTTCGAAGCTCGTTCAACTGCACGTCGTTTTTGGTCTTATCGGCTACCGTGCTGTCGGCAGACTGAGCAAACGCAACACCATCAAAACAAACAAATGCTAAAACAGCAATCATCAGGCGCATGGAAGCCTCCTTTTGGCGGAAACCGCGCTCAACGAGAAATGTTCAAAAATATTAGAGCTGTCCCTAACCTGTATTTTGATCAATAAAACAAAATAATTAAATGATATTTCTTCTAAGACGAAACGCTTTGCATTAATAGGCTTAATCAGGCCCCGAAGACACGAAAATGCCCCGCGCGGCAGATGCTGGCGGGGCTGAAGTTGATCTCGGGTAGGAATGAGCGTGAAACCGAATTGCCCCACAAGGCGGCCATAAGCGATCCGTGTGCCACTGACGCGACGCGGCAGGCTGTGAGGCACGAGAGAGCCCGCCGCGGCTGGTGCCAGGCGGGCTGATCGGACGAGTTCCCCGCGAGCTAAGCCGAGAGAGGCAGGCCCGTCCCCCGATCTGATCGCGGGGCGACGGGTGCTTCGTCTATCTCACCAGCGAACCGGTCCTGAGCCCGGCTTGCCGGCAAGGTGCCTCGGGTCGGTTACTAGGTCGTCAACGGCTTGATGGCGGTATTAGGTAGCAAGCTCACCCAAAAGCGCTGACGCAAAAAATGGTGCGCCGTAACATTTTATGGTGCAGCGCGGACGGGAGTGCGACAATCTTGCCCCATGTCAGATCGAGCTCCCCGCCCGTTCGTCAGTCCGGCGCCCCAGCGTGAGGATGCCTCTCGGCGAGCGCCTGTCCCAATCTCAGTGAGCGAGCAACGCGTACGCTTCATTGAGGGCCGGATAGCCAAAGGGGCCTCCGATCCGGAACGCGACTATGAAGCGGCTATGCAAGCAATTGCTGAGATGAAGCGCCTTAATGCCGAGGCGCGTATCCAGGGCCTCTCAGTGCCCGCCTTTCGAAGCGGCAACTTCTCGCCAGCTATCGATCCATCGACATGAAGCGTTCCATAAACCGCATCCCGTCCCATAGCTCGACCCCATGGCCATCTAGGAAGCCTCTTGCCAAACGCTCTGCATCAAGGTCGTTTCGCGCCTTTATCGGCACCATGCGAGTAACTTGGCCCTCAGGTCCGAGCAGTAGAACGCGGTAACAGGCTGGCATTGGCGGTTTATCAAGATCGGCAAATCCGAAGGGCTGTGAGTTCATCGCCATTGCGCCTCTCCATCCATGAGAGCGCGAGGGACCGCGTCGGCTGCTCGGATAAGAGGTTAAAGAAATCTTAATGGCTTTCGCCTAAATTTGATTGTTTTCAACTCTTTACAACGAAAAAGGCGCGCCGGGTTAGGGCGCGCCAGAGTCCTTGGGATTGGTCCACGGGATGAACCGGAGAGAAGCTTATCAAGTGGCCCAAGACGCATACGCTCAATTGATGGGCTCGGTGAAGAATGCCGCATGGCTGCCTATGCACCCACTGTGAGCTTGGGCATGTAGGCCGAGGCGCCTCTCCGCCTTGTGGTGTCTGCTGCATTAAGAGTGAGGGCAGTAGGCATCAGCGCCCACCTTCCGCCACCATGTCGAGAAGCATTGCGCCGGCCGCTGCCACGACGTTGCCATGCCCGCCCCAGGCCATCAGCTCGGGCGCGAGGTCTACGGGGCGGAACCGCGGAACGGGGCTGACGATCACGACCGGCAACCCGGTCTCAGGCGCCTCTGCCTCGCGGTCCGCATCGTTTCCACGCAGGCATACGACCTGACTACCGTGGTGGTTCCCGGGAGCCGCAAGCGAGGACTCCGCGTCGCCGCCATCCTCGGCATCCGCATCCCCATCCATACGGTCGAGGATGGCGAGCAGGCTGTCCGCCGTGTCCAAGGCGGTCTGCGCCGCTTCCTCGATCATGCGGCGGGTCTCGGTCGGCGAGGGCGCCGGCGGGACAAGAGGCGCCACGGCGGGCGGGCGGAATGCAATAACGTTGTCCATCGGTCTCAGGCCCTCGTTTCGTTGGAACCGGACAGCGGCGCCAAGCTCCCCGCCCGCACAGCATCTTGAAACTGACGCACGATCCTATCCCCCGCCTCCTCCCCATTTGGATCGGCGCGCAGCTCGCACACACGGTCTGCAGCCAGCCCGAGACACTTCAAGGCCAATCCTTGAACCGTGGACGCCTCCACGACGCTCATGCGCTCGATAACGGCGCGGACGGGCGCCCACGATGCCCTCATGTCAGCATCCGACGGGTCCGGCTCCTGACAGACCAGATCATGCTGAGCGAAGGCATCGCAGAGCAGCGTCGCGAGGATCGCAAGCTCAGCGTCGCCCCCAACCGAGGGGAGCGGGGTCGAGGGAGCCGGCGGAGCGCTTCGGCCCATCACCTTAGCGGCGGTCGTTCGCAGCGCCGCGGCCTGCTGTTTTAGGGAAGGGCGGTCGGCGCTCCGGCGGAAGGGATTGGACAGCTTGAGAGGGGACACGCGCGTGCTCCTATGATCCTTGAAAGGAAGGGGTGCGCGGCGGGGCCGACCCGCCGGGCGGATGGCGTCAGAAGGCGGGGCTGTCGCTCTCGTCGTTGCCTTCGTCCTCGTCGTCCGGCTCGACGCCGGCCTCTACAAGCTCTTGGAAAAACGGCTCCGGGGCGGGCAGGCCGAAGTGCTCGGCCGCGAGGCGGGACACGTCGGCCAAGGCGCTCTCGCTCCACCATTCCCCCAAGTCGGCGAGCGCGGCCTTGAGCATGATGCCCGGAAGGGTCTGCATCGGCTCGTTGATGTAGGGATCAGCCAGACGCGCGAGGGCGATGGAGAGTGTGTTAGCCAAGGCCCATGCCTCGTCATATCCGTTGGCGTCCCGCGTCGCCTTGGCCTTTACCCCCAGGCTTCGGCAGCGCTCGTGTCGTCAGAGATCCAGCCTGGATGTTCGCCGGCCGCGGTATCCCCGGCGTCGAAGAGGCGACCGGCCTCAGCCTGCGCAGGGCCGACGCGCCGGATAAGCGGCAGGAGGTCGGGGGCGAGCGCCAAGAACTCGGCCTCGCGAGCGCCGGGCGGCGTCGAGGCGGCCAGCGCCGGCAGCGGCAGGGCAGCGGCCATGGACCCGGCCAGCATGGCGCGGCGGCCTTGGCTCGTCTCGGCCGCGAGGCCCGCGGCCTTGGCTTTCATCAACGCGAACCGCTCGCGCAGGCTCGGCTTCGGATTAGTGCTCGGGGAACGCTTCAAGGGATTGCGCATGTCGGAAACCTCGTTTGCTAGAGTGCTAGCAGTCTGGAATGCTGGGTTGCAGGATTGCTCAGAGTAGGGAGGCGAAGCCCGTGAGGACGCATCCGCCGCCGATGACGACGAGGGCGGTCAGCAGTTCGGCGCCGGTATCCATGAAGCGGCGGGCGCGGACGAACGCGGTGTCGGGCCGGACGGCGGTGACGGACTCCCAGGGGGCGCACTCACCGGGCAGGGGCTCGTTCGGCAGCGCAGACGGCGCGGACTGGCTGTAGCGGTCGATCGCCGGCAGGGGGCGGTTCTGGACCAGCAGCAGACGGCCGGATGGGAAGGCGTAGGGGATCGAGACCGGCGGCAGGTTCGTGCCCAGGAACAGCGTGAGGTCGGCGACGCGGGCCTGCGCGATGCCGAAACCGGGTTGATGCGCTGCCGAGAACTCGGCTTCCTCGCCGAGCCACCAGCGCAGGTGCCCGAGCAGGGCGAGCGCCCCGAAGTGGGAGGCGCAAGGCGTTGTCGTCAGGGCCTCCGTCGCGGCGTCGTAGTCGTCGCTTGCGATCACGGACGCCTTGCCCTCGGGGGCGACCTGATAGGCGTCGTAGGCAGTGCGGTGGCGCTGGATCGCGGCGTGGATCGGATCGGAGGCGGGGTCGAGGGCGAGGGTACGGACGTGCGTCATCGTTCGGGCTCCAAGGGGCTCGTGACTTCAGAAATTGCGGAATGCGAGGGTTCGGTCGTTCGGGTATTCAGGTCGGCCGGGGCGGCAGCACGGCACCGGGCAGGGCGAACACCTTGCGGAGCCGGCGGCGGGCGGCACGTCGAGCGCCAGTGCTACCGGCACGTTCGCCGCGGGCGGTGTGGTAGGCGGCCAGGGCGGCGGCGGCCTCGGGCGTGGTCGGCGTTAGGGCGTAGAGGTCGAGGCGGGCCGTCTGACGCACGCGAGCCAGCGAGGCGCGGTAGGCAGCCCACCCGGCCGGCATGGGCAGGCCGGCGGCAGCCAAGTCGGCCGCGACACGCCCCGAGGCAGAGTAGGCGGCGTCGGCGGTCTCGGCCCAGCGGATCGCCGGCAGGATGCCGTCAGAGGCAGCGACAGGCACCCGCGAGGCGACGACTACGAGGAAGGCGCCGAGGACGCCACGGCGGGAGAGGTTGGCGGCCATCAGTTCGCCCCGCTCAGTTCGGCCACGATGAGGCGGAGGCGGCGGGCGTTGCCGAGCGCCCAGGCGTGGGCCTCACGTTGATCGGTCTCGCCGGCCGCGATCCGTTGCCGGTAAGAGGCCGCGAGGCGCAGGCAGATCGCGTGATCCTGCCGGGCGTGTAGCAGGCGGACGGCGGGGGAACGGATCAGGTCGGAGGCCACCGGTCCGACCTCAGTGCGCACGGTAGGGGCGCGAAGCCTTGGCGGCGGCCCAGGCACCCTTGAGGGCGTAGGACATGCACACGCCCCAGGCGTCGCCAGTGACTTCCATACGGGCCTGAGCCGAGCGGATCGCAGCGCGCATTATGGCCGAGCGGTCGAACGTGCCGTCGCGGTTGACGAGGGGAGTGGTGCGGGCGAAGCGCTTGGCGCTCTCGGTCGAGGCGACGACGGCGGCTTTCGCGGCGATGAAGGCGCGGCGGGCGTCTGCGGTCAGGCGCGGGTCGGCGCTGCGGGCGATGTGCGAGGCGGGGATGAGGTTGGCGTAGCGCATCGAGGCTGGCCTCCGTGGTGATAATCTCACCACTAGAGGTGTAACCCACACCGGTTTGATGTCAACCTCATATGGTGATAAATTCACCTCATGAAGCCATTTCAATGCCGGATGGGTCGTGCTGCCTTGGGGTGGAGCACGGCGGACCTAGCCCGTGAAGCTGATGTTGGGGCTAACACGATCAATCGGTTTGAAGCCGGGCAAGATGCCCGGATCAGCAGCGTCGATAAGATACGAGACGCTCTCGAGCGTGCGGGCCTAGAATTTATCCCTGAGAATGGCGGGGGCGCCGGGGTTCGGATGCGTGAGCGAAAAGCATGATCGCCTCGTCCGCGCGCCTGTCCGAAGTCGCGCGCCTCGCTGGCCTCCTCGCCGATCAGGTGCTGGACGCGCAGATCATGAGCCGGCCGGTCTCGGACCAGCACATCCGGACGCTGCTCAGCGCGGCCTTCCTCCTGGATGAGTACGGTCTTCCGCTTCCTTCGCTGCTGCAGCAGATCGTTCATGGGGCGAAGCGGGGAGCCGACTGATGCAGCATGCCGAGCACATCGGATGAACCGCGTCATGAGCCGATTGGTAGCGATCGCAGTGGCTGTCGTGCTCATCACCTCGGTTCGGCTGCTTGAGATGGCAGGCCTGGAATATGCGTTCGAGGATTGTGCCGTTGCAGCGTTTGTGGCCGCAGCCGTCGTTGCAGTAGCGGATCTCAAGTCATGACTGCTGGCCTTAAATTCATCCCTGACAACAGGAAAAGGGCTGGTATCCGGTTCCAAGAGCGGAAGGCACAAGGGGTTGAGAGCTGATCCATGACCTTGTTCAACATTACGCTCAGTGGAAATTCACCCGACGACATTGCTCATATCATTCAGGTTTCCTTGGCGCCGGCTTTCGTACTTACAGCTCTTGCTCAAATGCTCAACGTGTTCTCGACCCGTCTCGCCCGGATCGCAGACAAAGTGAACACAACTGCCAAGGAGTTGGACAAGGCTGACGCTACCGAAGCACACCACCTCTCGCGGCAGCTATCCTTCCTGCGGCGGCGCTCGTTCCTGCTCGACGTAGCCGTAGTCATGGCCTGTCTCAGCGCGGTGATGATCCTCGGCTCGATCCTGACGCTGTTCGTGGGCGCACTGCGTGATGCCGCCGCCGCCTCGGTTCTGTTCGCTTGCTTCGGCGCTGGGCTAATCTTCACGGTTTGCGCACTTAGCGCGTTCCTAACGGAGATCCTATTGGCGGGACGCGGCATTCGGGTCGAGGTTGATCGGCAGCAGGATCAAGCATCGACTGCTGGACTTCCATAGGACCAGTAGCACCGCGCTGGCATCGAGCGCGTGCCGACGCCCTGATGGCTCGCGAGGCACTGCCTTAAGTCCCACCGGATCCATCGGCATCAGAGCTACCTTCCGACCGGGTCTTGAAGAAGTCGTCAATGGACTGATCAAGAACCTCTGCGATGCGCTGCAGGAGGCGTAAAGTGCGGACATGATCATTCGCCATGCCTGGCTTGGGCAGCGGCACGACGATAGGGTTCAATTTTCCATTTCTGTCGCGGTCGTCCATCATTCGTTGACCATGCCAGTGACCGTACGGAAACAAATACCCTGGTTGCAGTAAGGCTCAAAGTTGTGAGACTTATGCAAGCTGAGGTTGTGGGGACGGGTTGTGTATGACGCGTATGCTGCCTGAGAGAGGCGTTTGGTCCGCTCCGCTTGCACTGACCGCACTCAGCATCGGTATGTGGGAGGATGATGTCGAGATCGATCGCATTCGGGGAGATGCGATCATGGCTCGGATCTACGGTCTTCCCGAGGAACGGGCCGCCGCCGGCCTGACGTGGGCTGAGCTGTCTCGGTTCTTCCACCCCGACGATATGCCAACCGATCCGCTTCCTCATCGCCGCGTGCGCGAAGAGGGTGGATTGTTCGTCTGGGAGCACCGCGTCGTGCCGGAGGAGGGCAACGTTCGCTGGGTTCTCGCTCGTGGACACTTCGATCGCGACCCACAAAGCGGAATGACGCGCGGTCGTGGCATCCTCATCGATATGACCGATGTGCGAAGGGACGGACATGCCGACGGGTCTATGGATTTTCTCGCGAAGGATATGGCAGCGCCGCTCCTGGAGCGTATCGCCGACGGGGCTCTGCAGATCCGTGGGATGATAGGAGACCTCGACCCCCATGGGATGAAGCGGTTGAAGCCGTTGCTCGATGCTCTCCTACTGGAACTCGGAAGACAGCTTGCAGCGTCGCTGATGCAAGAGGCAGCGCCGCCACCGACCGTGAGAAGGCACTGACTGCAAGGCTGTTCGATCAGTTGGGACTATGCCGCGCCGATCCGAACCCCTCCCCAACTGGCCGCGCCTCATGCGCCGGTCGCAGGCTGCAGCCTATTGCAGCATGTCCCTGCTGACGTTCATGCGGGTTTGCGGCGCCCAGGCGATCCACCTCGGCCATGGTGTCATCCGATGGGACCGCCACGGGATCGATGAGTAGATCGATGGCCTGCGGCATGGACCGAGCCGCCTCCAACCGACGACGAGCTCCTTGCGCTGTTGGGGTAACCGGCTGCTTGTTCGTGGACCATGCCCAGCGTCAATCTCACCGCCTATGCTCACCCCGTGATCTCACCCGATCACCCCCTATAAGATACCAAGACCGAAACCGGGTGTGCTCACCGGGTTTTCAGGGGGCTGCTAAGAGCATATCGACGGACTGTAGTCAGGCCGAGGTTAAAGTACGTAGAGTCACGTTTTTCGCTCCCGACTTTCTACGTTCTGGCGATGATACATCAGCACAAGCGGCAGAGGAGCCTTGTGCGATGGACTGGCACGATCAGCAGGACCTGGCGCGATACCGGCGCCGGAAGCGGAAGCAGCAGGACTACCAAGCCAATTATCGGGCGAAGCTGGCTGAGGCCAAGACGCCCGAGCGCGATGACGTGTCGGCCGTGCTGATGGCGGCCTACCTCGACGTTCCCGTGCTCGATAGCAAATCGGTCGTGGTAATCTCCGGCCGCTTGGTCGATGGGCTGGTTGCACGAGGGTACGACCGGCACGCCAGCAAGGACCGGATCAGGGCTATGGCCCGCAGGGTCCAGACGCAGATGCAGGCGAAGGGCAAGCCGGCCGCGAGGGAATAGCGGGGCGCAGCGAGGCGTTTCAAAGCTCGGCCCCGTTGACCTGCTAGTAACCAACCCGAGGCATCGTGCCTTCAAGCCGAGATCAGGACCGGACCGCTGCTGACCCGGCTGGCACCCGTCCCCCGCGATCAGGTCGGGGGACGGGCCTGCCTCGTCTTTTCAGCACAACCCAGCTACCCGAGCGGCAATCTCCTTAACCGGCATGCTGGCGTCAGGATGGTCGGCCAGGATCGCTGCCCAAGGCATCGAGGGCTGCTCCGCCTCCTCGGGCTTCTGGACAAGAGCCAAGCCACCGCGTGCCTTGACGGTCGCCAGGCCATCCGCGCCGTCCCCGCCATAGCCGCTGAGGACGATGCCAACGACGCGTTCTCCGTAGGCTTCGGCGGCTGACACGAACAACGGGTCCGCCGCAGGACGGGTGTAGTGGACCTTCGCCCCGTGATCGAGGCGGATCACGCCGTGATCCAGGTACATGTGCTTGTCGGGAGGGGCGACGTAGACGCGACCAGCCTGGATAAACTCGCCATCCTCCCCGTGCCCGACGAGCAGACGACTCGTCATGTTCAAGATTTCCGGCAGGATGCTGGGATGACGGCCGGTGTGCCAAACGATGAAAACCGATGCCGAGCAGGATGCCGGTAGCGCGGCCACGATCTGTTTGATTGGTGTAAGGCCCCCAGCGGAGGCAGCGATGACGACGATGGGTCCCATGCCCCTCAATTGCGCCACCCCAGGTTGGTTCAGACTCGATCTGCGAACCACCAACCTACGCATCGCTTAAACGCTGCCGGGTTCAACCGACCGCATGTCCTTGCCGGCCTTGAAGCACAGCTTGGCCTTGGCCTCGACGGCAACGGGGGCGCCGGACCACGGATTGCGCCCCATCCGCGTCAGCGCCTCCACGACGGTGAAGGAGCCGAACCCGCGCAGCTCGACACGATCGCCGGCTGCGCCGCCCTCGCTACCGTGCCGTCAGCGCGGTTTCGCCGGTCCGGCCGATCCCCACCCGTGGGTCTGGATCGCCTTGGTCAGCTTTCCCTGCATCTCAGGCGTCACCGACTGCATCCACTGCTGCGTTCCTACGAGCTGCGCTTGCGCGAGTTGAGGCTGAGCAGCGACCAGGCGCTTGCCGGTCGGGGTGGCGTAGAATGCGGCGATGACCTGCAGATCGTCCTTGCCGAGGGCTCCAGCGAAGCCGCGTGCCTGGATGTCGAGCAGCTCGTCGAAGTGTGCCGTGAGGGTGGGCAGCACCACCTCCTGGACCAAGGCCTGGGCCTGATCCTGCTGCTTGACCCCGATCTGCTGCATCATGCCGACCATGGGTGCCGCCATCGCGTTCAGCAACGCGGTACGATCCCCCTGCATCTGCGCGATGACCTCGCGCGCCGCCTTCAGCGTTGCGGGATCAAGTGTTGCTGCCGGGGCGGCCGGTTTGGCTGCTGGCTGTGCCATTGCCCCGATAGGCAGGGAAACGGCGAGGCAGAAAACCAGGCGAGTTAGGCGGCGCATTGGTTGATCCGATCGCGATGTTGCGCGACGCAGCTCTCCGGCCGGACGCTCGTGCTCGTACCATACCCCATGACAGCGGCTACCGGCTTCTGTCGGAGTCGGCAGCGATCCACCCTACAACGTTGACTTGGCCGTGCCTGCCGGCCGACATGCCGTGTCCGGCCTCTGCACGCCCTGTGGCGAGTCGTGAGCCGGCATCAGGAGATGATCGCCGCGAGATAGACCCTGAAAAGCCAACGGCCCCACCCCGGCAAGGGTGAGGCCGTCGAAATCCTGGGGCTGTGAGGCCCGCAACCGAATGCTCCTCACAAGCCACGACCTCCCTCGGGAGTCAAGACGGAACGCGTTTCCGTCAACGGGAAGGCTTTGCCTGGACCCTGGACCGCGGCCCGTGAGGGACCGTGAACGATGAACTATGCCTATGAGATACGCCGACAGGTGGAGGCGGCCCCGCGCGCCGCGTTGCCGGCTGTCGCGTCCGCACTGTGGAAGGCGTTCGGCGAGGGGCACCTATCCGAGGTCGAGGCGGAGGCGCTGGCCGCCGTCATCGAGGCGCGGCAGGCTGGCTCCCCAAATCGGGGGGATCAAACCAACGTGGGAAATTCCGACCTTGCCCAGGATCGACAGCGAGGCCCCAGGACGGGCACAGGCTCCCGACCGCGCACGGATGCCTCAATGGGGCGCCGTCGCCGCTGGGCGGCCTCTGGTCGGCTTCCTCCGGGCCTCGCGGCACGGTTCACGCTGGCCGAGCAAGCGGTGCTCGCCGTGGTTGCGGTCGAGGTGGCGAAGCGGGGCGACTGTCGCCTAGCCTTGGACCACATCGCAGCACTGGCAGGCGTGAGCCGCGCAACCGTCCGCAATGCGATCCGGCAAGCCAAGACGCTCGCCCTAGTCACGGTCGAGGAACGCCGGCTGGCCCGGTTCCGCAGCGACACCAACGTGGTCTGCATCGTGTCGCGGGAGTGGACGGCCTGGCTGCGGCTGACGCGGAAAGGGTTTCCTCAGATTGAGGATACCTCGGCGACGGGCGCCAAGGGGGGAGGGCGTAAATTCGTACCCGGCACGAATACACCTGTTTCCTACCCTGTGAGTTCAGAAGGTTGGAGAAGGAAAAAGGGCTACCGAGGCATAGAGGGTGACCCGAGCACAGGTGCCTTCCTGGGTGTCCAGAAGACCCGTAGCAGCAAGCGAGCGATGTAGATGCTTAAGCCGCAACCTGCCGCACATGAGATTATTGGTCCGGGTTCAGACCCCGACTCGGAACCGCTACCTTATCTTGCCTGATCAGCTCTAGTTCCTCGGCGCTGCGTTCCTCGATACCGATCAGCTTGTCATCGGCATGCTCCATGGCACAAATGAGTTCATCCAACTTGATCTGGATGGCAGCGGTATCCCTCGCGCCGGCTACGAGAATGACGCCAGCCAGGAGCATGGCAGCAATCGAAAGGAACAGGTTGAAGACAAGCGCCCAATGATCGTTGAAGCTGAGAAGTCCTCCCGCCCCAATACCTACGGCGACAGTGAAACATGTTGCGAGGAAGCCAGTTGGTTTCGAAAGCCACACAGCAAGGCCAACAATTGGGCGGTCGAGCATCGATCTTCACGCCTCACATCACAGCGAACGGATGGGCTACGTCGCCAGCGATCAGGAGCGAGCGTAAGGACCATTGCGGTTCCGAAATGGTGAAGGGGTGCCCGTCGTTCCTACTGGAACCCCTTCGCAATACGATGATATTCGCTTCGGATGAGCGACGGCCCAGCGGTTCTGATCCTGGCGGTCGAGACCGAGAGTGTCTTGCAGCACGCAGTTCGACATTGATCTCCCGCTGGAAGAGCATCAGGACAAGCCAAGCGGCCAAGATGGTCCCACATGGAAACACCCCACGATGTCGTTCCTGACCGTCATGCTGGCTCGTCACGCTGAGAAGCCAGGTGGGGAGTTCCCTGGAAAGGGCTCGACTTTTAAGGGGACGAGGGATGAAAAATCTCTCGTCATGCGTGGCTGGCAGCGGGCGGGCGCCTGGGCCGCACTATTCAGCCTGAGTGATGCGACAGGAGATTATCCACCTCCGAACGTCATCTATGCGGCTAAGCCGGAGCCGGTGGCGGAGGGAGCGAGCTTCAGCCATCGGCCGTGGGAGACCGCGGTGCCGGTCGCAAAGCGTCTGCACCTCGATCCGAATACGAACTACGGCGTGACCCAGGAAGCCGATCTGGTGAAGGAGATCACGGCGATGACGGGTGTGGCGCTCGTCTTCTGGGAGCACAAGGCGATCGCAGAAACGATCATCCCAGCCCTCCTGAAGGGCCAAGAGCTGCCGGGCATTCCGACAAAGTGGGATGGCGAACGGTTCGATGTCGTCCTGCGCTTCGATCGCGCCGTTCCGGATGCGCCATGGTCTTTCCGCCAGCTCTCGCCCCGCCTCCTTGACGGCGACACGGACCAGCCTTTCAAGAAGCGCACGTGATAATCCGTGAGCAAGCGCGAACGCCGTCAGGCCGCCTAGCACAGGGAGTATGCGACGACAGGTCGGCGTAGGCCAGTTCCCCACACCGCGCCCGTGACGCCTCGGGGCCGGGTGGTCGTGTGAAGGTCGATGCAGCGGGGAACAGGAACCACCGGCGCCGGCTTATGGCCTGCTTTAAGGTCTACCATATGCGCGCGCTGCTTCTCCTCGCTGCCCTGGCCATTCCAGATTTTGCCCGCGCCCAGGAGGCACCGCTTGCCGTTCCAATCGTCATCCCTGGAGAGATCGGCAAGGACGCTTGTCCAACGCAAGGCCGCGTAGCGGATCAGGCCGATGGAACTATCTCTGTCCGAAATGGCCCCGGTGAAAACGAGCCCTTCAAGGAGATCGACCGCCTTCGCGAGGCCGAGCCCGTCCTGGTTTGCGAACGTCTCGGAGGATGGTCCGGCATTGTCTACGGCTCTGATCTGCTTGGCTGCCGTACCACCGCCGTTCTCCCGGTAAGCCAGGAATACACCGGCCCCTGTCAGCGGGGATGGGTCCCGTCACGCTTCGTTAGCACTGGTACGCCCTGAAGATCGATCGGAACGCTGCCGATCACCTCGCCGTTACCGAGCGCTTTGATCCCATGCTGGGCTCACTCGATGGAGGATGGAATGAGCATTTTCGGTTCGATCATGTCGAAGATCTTCGGTGGCAGCGCGAGTGCGCAGGCTGCAGAACCTCATGCTTCTGAAACCCCAAACGTATCGGCGGCTTCGACCGGCGCTAGCGGCGCCGGATCTTCCACTAGCAGCGCGTCAGCTCCTGCGATGGCTGGTGCGCCCTCACCGGTCGCTGCAGGTTCGTCGAGCAGCCCTAAGACGAGCGTCGACGTCGGCCAGGTGCTGAGCGATATGGCGGCCAAGAAGGGTGAGACCCTCAACTACAAGCAGTCGATCGTGGATTTGATGAAGCTGCTCGACCTCGACAGCAGCCTGACCGCCCGCAAGCAGCTCGCCGACGAGCTGCACTACACCGGCGACAAGAACGACTCGGCCACGATGAACGTCTGGCTGCACAAGCAGGTGGTCCAGAAGTTCGCGGAGAACGGCGGTAAGGTGCCGGCCGACTTCCAGCACGCCTGATCGCCGCGTTTCGGCTTAGCCTTTCGCAACCAGGTCCGATGTTAGGTACGTGCGAGGTCGACCCGGCATCGGAACCGGAGGGCACGCTGTAGGCGGATCAACGGGTCTGTGGGAGGCGGCCCTGCCGTGGGGTGGAAAAGCAGGGCCGCCGCAGCGGATCGGGGGCGACCTGCTGGCTGCGGGTGCAGCGGCGCCCATAGTGGATCAGGCAGGTTGCAGAAGGATGAGCGACGAGACGGCGGCGGTGATCCTGGCGCTCGCAACCGAGAACGCGGAACTGCGCGTGCAGCTTGCCGAAGCGCAGGACCTCCTCGTCGAGGTGGCAGTGGATGCTGGCGTGATGCACGCCGAGGTCGAGGCGCTTCGTACGCAGATCGCAGATCTCGTGATCGGTAAAGTTAGGTCCACAACCCAAGCTTGACGGCTTGGACCGTCCGCGCTCGACCCAGGCTGTATCAAAACGCGCCACTCTGGTAGTCTGGATGCCAATCGGGGGAAGTCGGAAAATGGATGAGAACTTGCCTCAACGGCTCGTCAGTCTGACCAATGATCGAGAGGCGTGAGCTTCAGGTGCGAAACAGTTTGGCGTGCGTTGACGCAGAATGACGATCTTCGCGAAGCCACACAGCGATGAGTGGTTCGAGGCGCTAGAGCGCACCAACCCCCGGCAGGCTGCCGTGACACGACAGGCACTGACCGCATCCGGTCGTGAGGACGGGTGTAGCGTTTGCGGGGACGATCCCGCGACCGATTGCAAACTGGTGAGCCCGCCTCCAACCCCCGGCGTAGTGGCGACACTTCGGCTCTGCGATGATTGCCGCACCATTCGGATCATGACGCGGAACGAGCTGTACGAAGCGGTTGGGCCGAGCTAGCCAAGATCGTAAACGGGGCATTAACCACCCGCGGTGATGGTGGGTCTGATAGGGGGGCCGATCCCCCATCGACAGTCCTAGAAGTTGTAGGAGAAGCCACAAGGGTAGTGTGGCTGCCGCAATTGCAAATTGGGCCCAACCCCACGATAGAACAGTCCGGTGGACTAGGCTAAACTAGCCACGGTGCTCGTGGCAGGACATTGCCGCGGCGGGGCAACCCGACGATGCGGTGTGCCGGGGGATCGATGGATCGAACGAACCAACCTCAGCCGACCGCTGAGACCCGCACCTTACCCGACGGTCCTACGCTCGAACTGTTCGAGGCTACCCCGAACCCGTATTTGCTACTCGCCCCTGACGGTCCGACTTACACGATCGTTGGGGTCAACGAGGCCTACCTACACGCCACCATGACCAAACGCGCCGCGATCATGGGGCGCTCGATCTTCGACGTGTTCCCCGACGATCCAACAGCGCCGGAGGCCTACAGCACCCGGGACCTGTGCGCGTCATTTGACCGAGTGATGCGGACCGGCCAGCCCGACCGTATGCCTGTGTTGCACTACAACATTCGTCGCCCGGATGGTGTGTTCGAGGAACGGCATTGGCGCCCCCTCCAGGTGCCAGTGCTCGGGCCCGGCGGTGAAATCGTCAGCCTAATCCATTACGCTGAAGACGTGACCCAGGGCGTCCTGGCCGCGCGAGCCGCGCGGATGGCGCTCACCGCCAGCGAGGCTCGCTACCGGGCGATCGTGGAAAGCTCGACCGATTACGCGATGATTGCCACCAATCTTGACGGTACGATCACCACTTGGAACGCGGGCGCCGAGCACATTTTAGGTTGGTCGGCCGACGAGATGGTCGGCCAGACTGTTGACCGGTTTTTCACCCCGGAAGACAGGGCTGACTGCATACCTGCCCAGGAGATGCACAGCGCCCTGACAGTGGGGCGCGGCATCGACGAGCGCTGGCACGTGAGAAAGAACCAGGAGCGGTTCTGGGCAAGCGGCGAGATGGCACCGCTCAAGGACGAAGCAAGTGCCGTAATCGGCTTTCTTAAGATCCTGCGCGATCGCACCCCGCAGCGGGAGACCGAACTGGCGCTGGAGCGGCAGAGTGCGTTGCTGCGGACCGTGACCGACCACGTCAGCGAGGCAGTGTTCCGGCTTGACCCAGATGGTACGATCGTGTTCGCCAACCCGGCGGTCGAGCGACTGTTCGACTGGACGCCTGACGAGCTGCGCGGCCGCAACTTCCACGACACGCTGCATCACCACCATGAGGACGGTGCACTCTTCCCGGCGGAGGCATGCGTGTTCGTCCACGCCCTTCGTGAGGGCACCCCGCTGCTGGGCGAGGCGACCGTATTCTTCCGCAAGGACGGAAAACCGGTGCCGGTGGAGTGCACCAACATGCCGTTCCATGCTGGGGGGACAGTGTCCGGCGCGGTGATCACCGTTACCGATATGACCGAGCGCCGGCGGACACAGGAGCAGCAGCAGACGATCAACCACGAGCTGAGCCACCGCATGAAGAACGTGCTGGCGATCGTGCAGGCGATCGCCGCGCAGACGATGCGCTCGGCTCCCGATCTAACCTCAGCGAACGAGACCCTCGGAGCGCGGCTGATCGCGCTGGGCCGGGCACACGACATCCTGATCAACACCAGGTCGGGTGGCGCAGAGATGCACGCGCTAGCCGAGGCGGCGCTCGGCTTGCACGACGACCGGCAGCCAGGAAGGTTCCGCATTGAAGGACCGTCGGTCGCGGTCGGCGAGACGGCGATGATGTCGCTCACGTTGATGTTGCACGAGTTGGCAACGAACGCGGCCAAGTACGGAGCGCTGTCGGATCCGGCGGGCTCCGTGCGACTGTTGTGGCGAGTCGCATACGAGGCGGGACCACCGACTTTTCATCTACGCTGGGAAGAGCGGGGTGGGCCTCCCGTCACGCCCCCGAGCCACGCCGGGTTCGGGTCGCGACTGATCCAACGTGGGTTGTCGGGCGGTAGCAGCGGCCGTGTCGAACTGAGCTACCAACCGGACGGGGTGGTGTGCACACTGGCCGCCCCGTTGGCAGAAATTGAGGGGGGATGAAGCTCGGCCATCATCAGGCCTGAAGAAGCTTACGAGGCATGCGATGATCTGATGTAGCTACCCTGGCGGTCTCCGTTGACCGGCTTTGGGTAAGTTCCGGTCAAGAAGGGACCTGGTATGCAAGACAGTCATCGCGACTTGGTGGACGCACTTCATATTTGTATCACGGTGAACGAAGACTTCGCCCGCGAGGTTGCCGAGATCGCGGAGCAGTGCGAGTTGGACAGCAACCATGCCATCGCTGTCACCATGCGAGATATTAGCCGCAACCATAGGATCAGGGGTATGGAGAGCCGCGCTAACCTTGCCGCACTCCGGGAGCAGTATGCGGACACCTCCGAAGGCGAGGGAGGTTAAAGGGTAGGCCCCCATGATCGGTACCAGGAGCCGCAGGGCACAGAGGCCTCACGGGGCCTAAGGACGCCGCAGCCTTGTCCTGAACAGCCACCGAATGTCGATCCGCCCCGAGGACCGCTATTTCTACCCGATCGACTGGCGCGAACTGTCGGCCGAGATCCGTTTCCGGCGTGCCGGCGGCGCCTGCGAGGGCTGCAGACGCCCGCACGGGCGCATGGTCTACCATCTTGGCGACGGCCGGTGGTGGGATGCTGAGATCGGCGCCTGGCGTGACGGCAGGGGCAAAAGCCTCGCTGGGCTGCCGACGTTGGACGATCTGACAGGTGGCCTGCGCACGACACGCGTCGTGCTTGCGACGGCCCATCGGGACCACGACACCGCCAACAACGCGGATGCGAACCTGTCCGCGTTCTGCCAGCGCTGCCACGTGAACCACGATCGGCCGGAGCATCAGCGACGGCGCTGGCGAACGCTGTTTCGGCGCAGAGCACTGGGGGACCTGTTTCGGGGGATCTATTCACCATGACGGGAGTCAGGCAGGTGCCAGACATCATCGACCCCTACGCTTACCCGCCACGCGGCCTCGATTTGCTGCTGCCGCTCGCTACGTCGGCCTCGATCCGGGCGCGTTCCTGGCCTCGTGGACAGCAGGAAGCTCCGGCAGCCGACGAAATGAACCTGTTTCGCTGGTCACGGTTTTCCTAGGCGCGATGTCCAAGGACAAGCTGCCAATGGCTCGGTACTTCTTTGACTTCTACGATGGTGAGATGCACCGCGATGCGGTCGGCCACGAGTGTGAAGGACCTGACGACATCCGTTTAGAGGCGATGTATGCGCTTCCGGCGATCGCTAGAGACCTAAGTACCACAGGATGGCGACACGCAGTCCTACACCATCCTCGTTCGCAACGAGAGGCACCTTACCGTCTATACCGCGGCCCTGACGTTCGCGGGGATCTGGCTGGGTGAGGATGAGCCGCCGGTTGAGGAAGCCGATTGAGCTGACGGCAACTGCTTCTACTCTCGAAAGCCAGCGCGTTCGGCTTCAGCACGGAGACAGCCAAGAACCCGGTCGCGGGCCTGCGGGTCCGTGATCGCAGACCAAAGCCGAAGCACCATCACCGCCTCACCGGGGTCGCCCTCCGGCACAGCAGCCCAGAACTTGTCCAGGGGTATGTTGAGAGCGTCGGCAAGCTCGCGCAGACGGGTGGTTTGGTGCTCGGCCATGCTCAGATACTGCCAAGCTGACTGAAAGGTCCGTGCCTGAATGCAAAATTCAATCGCACGCGATCACGGCTTCGTTACCTCGTCGCTGTGGGTGAGCTTGCTAACCTAAGACCGATCTACCGGTCCCACCGACCTCGTTCCTCGTCTGCCACCGCCTCCACCGCCGCGATCGCGTTCTCCAGCTCTGCAACCCGCTTCAGCGTACTGTCGGCCGGCATGGTGTTGTACTTAGCAGCTTCCATGATGAGGTCGCGCTGGCGGGACTTGAGGCGGTCCAGGAGACGAACAAGGGTTTCCATCGGCGCCGTGTTAGCGAGACGTGCCTCCCTCGACAACATGGCACTCGCCAGCAGCGTTCAGTGCGTATGGTGTGATACCCCTCCCGCTACCGCGCTCCATACCGCACCGCTGCCGTACCTTACCGTGCACGACCGTGGCCTTGCCGCGGAGCGGCGATGGCCCTCACCAAGCGGGCCACAGGGGGCCACACGTTGCCACAATAGGCCCAGCGAAAGCCCACCATTCAAGGGTATTCACACCACACGCACTGAAGCTGTTCCGCCCAGCGCTCGACAATCTCACCATGTCACCTAAACTCCTTACTGGGATGCCACGCGTCGCCTTCCATGATTTTCTCGGTGGGCAATCGGCATCCAATAAGGGCGATCAATGACCCCCGCCCCTCCGCGCCCTCGCTATCAGCAGATATTCTTTGCTGGCGGTCGTGGGCTCATCGCTGTTCCTCTTCTGGCCGAGTCACTGGCTCGCCCCGCTTATCGACCCGTTCTTCAAGCGATATCGCAGCTCACATTCCTCAAGCGGCTGGAGCGCTGGATAGCTACCAAGCCCCGATGGCTTATTCTCGCGGTCATCGCAGTCCCTTTTCTGGGAGTGGAACCGCTCAAGGTGGTGGGCCTCCTCTGGATTGGGGAAGGACTGATCCTGCGCGGCGTCGGACTGCTCGCCTTTGCCTACGGCGCGAGCTTCGTTCTCGTTGAGCGCATTTATCACGCGGGACGGGACAAGCTCCGCACCTACCACTGGCTCGCCGTAAGTCTCGACTTTGTCACGGGTATCCGCGATGCCGTGCTCGCAAACCTGCGCAAAACACGAGCTTGGCAAATGGCGGAAACGACTGCCCGCGCAGCCGCGCACTCAGCCCGTGCCTCGCTTCACTGGATGAAAGCGCAGATGCAGCGCATCCGACGTCCTCGACAGGCATAACGGCTGCGCTGGATCACCCCAAAATTTGGGCGATGACAATATCGAACGCGAGCACAGGCTCTTTATGACATCCGGAGTGGAGGTAGGATCGAATGAGGTCATCCTGTCTCGCAGTTATGGAGACGGTGATGGTTCTGCGCACGGCCATGGACGAACTCTGCGCTGGGAGAGAATTCCTTACAAGTCATATCCTTGTCACAGCGACAGCTTTCCTCCGCTTCCTACCTGTAAGTCTCTGTCCCAACGAGCAACCTGCAAACGGACGTTTTCGGGTTCTGCAGAGGGTCGATAGCAGCTTGAGCGATATGTCAGATACCCGACCGTTTTTTCGACAGTCGCTTCGTTTGCGTGACGCGAAGCTGCGGAATTGAATATAGGCTTCCAGCCATGGATTGAGGCGGCTGCACCGTACCATGGGAAGTCAGGCGACCGCGGCGTTTCTCGATGCCTGCAGGAACCCAAGACCGAAGCGGCTGGCGAACACGTCTGCGGGCATCGGCTTACCGAACAGGTAGCCCTGTCCCTCCTGGCAGCCCTTCTCCCGTAGACAGGCGTGCTCAGCTGCCGTCTCGATACCCTCGGCGATTACAGCTAGATCGAACCCACGCCCAAGCTGCATGATCGCTCGCACGATCGTTACGTCCTGGCGCGAGGCAAGCATGCCGGTCACGAACGATCGATCGATCTTCAGCCGGGTGAGCGGGAAACGCTTGAGCAGGCTGAGCGAGGCGTAGCCGGTGCCGTAGTCGTCAAAGGCGATACCGACGCCCGCCTCTCGTAGGCTGCGCAGCGCGGCAACCAGCTCAGCATCGTGGTGCAGAACGATGTTTTCGGTAATCTCCAGCTCCAAGTAGGCGGCAGGCAAACCGACCTCCCGCAAGGTGGTACGCACCGTTTCGGCCAAGTCACCGCGCTGAACCTGGGCGCCGCACAGGTTCACTCCCATGCGGAACTCGGATGCTCCTACCCCGCGCCACGCCGCGGCCTGCGTGCAAGCGGTGCGGAGCACCCAGTCACCCACCTGCGCAGCGTAGCGGCTGGTATCGAGCACGTCGAGGAATGCTGCAGGTGCGAGCAGGCCGCGTTCGGGATGCTGCCAGCGGATCAGCGCCTCTGCCCCAACGAGCGCACCGTCGCTGAGGTGCACCTGTGGTTGGTAGAACAGTACGAACTCGTCGCGTTCGATGGCCCGACCGAGTTCGTCCCGGCAAGCACGGACGCGCTGCGCCTGTTGCCGCAGCACAGGGGTGAACAACCGATGGCAGTGCCGACCATCGCCCTTGGCCTGGTACAGGGCGAGATCCGCGCACGACAGTAGGTCGTCAGCGCTGTCGCCGTGCGCCGGCGCCAGGGCGATACCGATGCTGGTGCTAAGCCGAAGCGTCTGTCCCTCGTGCTCGAACGCTTCCGCAACCGTGGCAATGATCGTATCCGCCACCTCGGCTGCACGCAGTGGATCACCCATATCGGGCATGAGCAACACGAACTCGTCACCACCGAGCCGTGAGACCGTATCGGTGGGTCGGACGCAGGCGAGTAGGCGGGCCGCCATCACCTTGAGAGCGGCGTCACCGGTGGCATGCCCGTGACTGTCGTTGATCTCTTTGAAGCCGTCGAGGTCGAACATCAGCACCGACACGGCACGTGCGGCAGCGACGATCTCGGTAAGCCGCTCGCGCAGGACCGCACGGTTGGGCAGCTCGGTGAGCGGGTCGAGGTGAGCGAGGCGGAATAGATGTTCCTCGTTGGCGCGTCGTTCGCGGATGTCGCGCATGATCGCGCCAAAGGTCGCGCGGCCCTCCTCCTGCCACTGCGAAAGCGACAGCTCGATCGGAAACTCGGTTCCGTCCTTGTGGCGTGCCGGCAGCTCGACGGTCTTGCCGACGAGCCGCGGTTTACCACCGCCGGCAACTCGATGCAGACCACCTCCATGACCGCCGCGCATCCGCTCGGGCACGATCAGGTCGATGGGTTGCCCGACTGCCTCCGCAGCAGTGTGGCCAAACAGCCGCTCGGCGGCGACGTTCCAGAAGTTGATGCGCCCCTTTGCATCGGCACAGACGATGCCGTCCGGCGATGTCGATGCGATCTGAACGAAGCGGGATTGGCTTGCCCGCTGGGCGACCTCCAGCCGGCGCATCTCCAAGCGGTCGAGCGTGAGATCGGCCAACTGCTGCAGGATCTGCCGATCTCCATTGGAGAAACCATTGCGCGGCCGCGTGTCAGCGAGGCAGAGCGTGCCGACGGCATTGCCTGAGGGCGCGCGCAGGGGGATCCCTGCGTAGAAGCGGATATGCGGCGGCCCCGTGACGAGCGGGTTGTCATGGAAGCGCGGATCCAAGGCTGCGTCGAGAACGACGAGGGCGTCAGTCTGCGTGATGGTGTGCGAGCAGAATGCGACCTCGCGGCTGGTCTCGCATAGGCTGAGACCGACCTTGGCATGGAACACCTGCCGATCACGGTCGAGCAGAGACACGAACGCGGTCGGAACCTGAAACAGGCGCGCGGCCAAATTGACGATCTGACTGAAGGCCGGTGCGGGTGCCGAGCCGATGAGATCGTACTCAGCGAGCGCCGCGACGCGGGCGTCTTCGGCGAAGAGGATAGGAGTCGGCCGCACCGCAGAAACCTGATGATGGTATTCCGCCATGATCCTACCGACCGGTCGTTAAGAGACACCTTCCGGCTTTCGCTGACGTTGGACAGTCCTTACCAAAATAAACCATCCACGACCCTCGACCGGTCACCATGGCGATGTGTCGAGGGTCGCGTGGATCGAGGCAGGAATGTCACCGAGCTACGCAGACACTTTACGAAGACCTTCCTGTCGCATTCGTCCGTTCGAATGAGGGTAACTCTCAGTCCTGCTTGCTCATCAGGACGTCGAGCTTGTCGATGCGGGCAGGCTCCGCAAGAAGGGCGTTCGAACGCTTCATAAGGATCGCGGCGCCTTCGCCGGTGAGATGAGCCTCGCGTCCTGCCTCGTCCGGGAATGCCTCGAAGATGCCAAAGGTCGAATGGCTTAGGCGGACCCCGTACCAGGGAGAGGTGGCCGGCTCGCGTACGACGCAGGCCAGGATATCGCGCAAGAGGTCCTCGACCTCCGCCTCGCGTCCAGGTTTGGCCTCAAGGTGGATGTGGAGCGCCTTCGGGGTGGTTCTGCCCGCATCGCCCCGCATCGCCGCCGGACGATGCGGTAGTCCCTTGACGATGGCACCGAGTAGCAGGCCGGCTCCGGCAACGAACGCTCCCGTCAGCAGCGGATTAAGGGCCGCCTTCGTGTAGAGGCTGGTCTCCATGACGCGCCCCTCGTAGTTGCCGCGCTCCTCCAAAGCCTCGGTTGGGACGTCGAGGCCGCTCCTGTCGCGCTCGCGGCGAGAGGGCTTTCCGCTCGGCGTACCGGGAATGACGCTGGCGTTCATGCCCTTGTCCGTCAGGCCGGGGGCGAGATGTGCCATCTCGGCCACCGCCTTGGCACCTCCGCCGACGAACACGTCTCGCACGGGTTTCACGGCAGCCGTCAGGATCGCCTCGGCTACGGCCCCTGCCGCATAGACCGGCGGGACGTGGTGGGGCTCGCTGTCGAGATAGTTCTTGGCGTTGACCGTAAACGGGGTGTCGATCTGCCCGGGCTTGATCAAGGTCACCGAAACGGGCGCGTCTTCGTCTTCCAGCTCCATCCGCAGGGCGTCGGTGAAGCCCTTCACCGCGTGCTTGGAGGCGGAGTAGGCGCCCTGAAGCGGCACCGCGCGCTCGGAGACCTCGCTCCCGACGTTGATGAGCGCACCGCCATGCTGCTTCAGGTGCCGGATCGCTTCCAGCGAGCCGTGAACCAGGCCCCAGACGTTGGTGTCGAACAGCCGGCGCATATCATCGACGGAGACTTCGTCGAGCCGCCCGTACATGCCGATGCCGGCGTTGTTCACCCAGGTGTCGAAGCCACCAAAGGTCGCGCGGGCCTCATCCGCGATGTGGGTCAGATCCTCGGGTCTGGCGACATCGGCGACGACGACGTGTGCCCGTCCGCCCTTGCCTCGGATTTCCTCAGCGAGTTGGTGGAGCGCGCCTTCGCTGCGCGCCGCAAGCACGACCTTGGCTCCGCGTTCCGCAGCCATGCGGGCTGTCGCCAGCCCGATCCCGGAGGACGCGCCCGTGATGACCATGACCTGATCGGACAGGGGCTTCAGATTTGGTTTCATGACGGCTTTTCCCGGGGGAGTGGCTAGGAGTGAGTGAGAGTGCGGCGGCATCGCCTGCCGACGGAAAAGGCCCGGACGGCGCTTGCGCATCCTGTCCGGGCCCCTTTCAAGCAGACATCCGTTCGGAGTTCCGGAGGATCAGTCCTCCGACTTCTTCCGCGCCCCGGTGGAACCGGTGCTGCTTGCGCCCGAGAACGCTTCCTTGAGCTCCTTAGCGGCGAGCGTCTGGGCCTTCTCCGCGTCAGGCACCAACGGCGCCATGCCGAAGAACTCGTGCGTCACGCCCTCGTAGGTCTTGTGCGTGACCTCGACGCCGGCCTTCTTGAGCTTCTCGGACAGGAGCTTGCCGTCGGATGCGAGCGGATCGATCTCGGCGTTGATGACGGTGGCCGACGGAAGGCCCTTGAGGTCGGCCTTGCCGATGACGTCGAGGCGCGGGTCCTGCTTGTCCTGCGGGCCGTTGAGCGTCTTGTCGAAGTACCACAGCAGGTCGGCCGAGCTCAACGGCGCGGTCATCTTGTGCTCGCGATACGAGGGCGTCTCGGTGTCGACGCCGGCGACCGGATAGACCAGCAGCATGTGAAGCGGTGCCTGGAGCTTCATGTCGCGCGCGGCGATGGCCACGTTGATCGCAAGGTTGCCGCCGGCGCTCTCGCCCGCCACCGCGACGCGCTTGGTGTCGGCGTTGAACTGGCCGCCGTTCTCGATCACCCACTTGTAGGCGGCGATCGCGTCCTCGCCCTGGGCCGGGAACTTGGCCTCGGGCGCGTGACGGTACTCGGCCGACACCACGATGGCTCCGGTCTTGTGCGCCAGCGCCATCGCGGACGCCTCGTAGGTCTCGATGTCGGCGATGACAAAGCCGCCACCGTGCCAGTACACGATCACCGGGAGCGGACCGGAGCCGGTGGTTTCGGGGGTGTAGATCCGAACCGGCTGGGTTCCGCCACCGGTCGGGAAGGTCATGTCCTTCTTGGACACCTTCATGGCCGCCATCAGCGCTACCGGGTCTTTACCCTCGGCCTTGAGCACGGCCTTGACCGCGTCGGCGGGCGTTGGCTGCTTGCGGGCCTCCTCGACGGAGAGCTTGGCGACCGGTTTCACGCCGAGCTTCTGCAACTCCTTGAGAACCTGGCCCATGGGCTTGTCGGCCTCGCGCATCTCCTGCGCCTGGGCGGCCTTCTCGTCCTTGGCGAACACGGGGGAAGCGGCAAGCAGGCCAAGGCCGAGTAGGGCCGCCAACGATACGGATGTGAAGGCGGTTTGCTTCGTCGCGTTCATAGGATCTCCTGGGACCGCATGATGCGGCGCCCGGATAGAACCCTGCTGCGCTCCAGTGGTTCGGCTGAAGATCCTAAACGCCAAATGAGACCCATAACCAGCGTTGAACGCGCTAAGACGCACATGCCGTAGAAAACCGTTCTTTACCGTTCTGGGCCGCCGGCGTTTTCACACAGCTTGGACCCAACTTGGACATCTGTCCTATCGGCTCAGATGTCGGCAATCCGACCGTTTTCCCGACTTGTACGGCTGCGTGCAGCAATACCCGAGAAAGGTGGGAAGCAGTCCTTGCTGGCGCGGCCGAAAGAAGACCTCGCTTCGCCGGGATAAACGGCGGAGCATGGATCGTCGACCGCCCCCTTCGTTCCTACTGCTGCGCCTCACGGGCCTTGCGGGCCATCTCGTTGAGGGTCGTCACCGCTTCGTCGAAGCGGTGTTCCGCCTCGGCTTGACGCTGGAAGCCGACCCGCTGCACCAGGATCTCACGCGGGGTGGGCTGCTCTTGGAAGAGCGACATGACCTCGTCGATGAAATCGGCCAGTGGCAGGTATCCCTGGCGTGTCGCCTGTCCCGGGGTGAGGTCGGTCTGCACCGCCGGCGGCACCACCTCGATGACCTCGACCTTGCCCTTGAGCGCCTCGCGCAGCGCGACCGTGTAGCTGTGCAGGGCGGCCTTGGTCGCCGAGTAGGTCGGGGCCGACACGAGCGGCACGAAGGCGAGGCCTGAGGTGACGTTCACCAGGGCGGCATCGGGCTGCCGGCCGAGATGCTCGATCAGGGCGTCGGTGAGCCGGATGGGACCGAGCAGGTTGGTGATGACCGTCGCCTCCGCGTCCGAGAGGTCGCGAGGCTGGTCCAGCGCCTCGAAGCGCATGATCCCGGCGTTGTTGACGACCACGTTGAGGGCCGGGTGCTCGGCCATCACGCGCCGCGCGAAGTCGGCCACGCCCTCGGCGCCGTCGGCATCGAACGCCATGGCATGCATATTCGCGCGTCCCGCAATCGTCCGCTGCAGCGCCTCCGCCCGCCTGCCGGCGACGATGACGGTGTTGCCGATGTCATGGAAGCGTTGGGCGAGGGCTTGGCCGATGCCGGAGCCGCCGCCGGTGATGAGGATGGTGTTCCCTGACGTCTTCATGTGGGCGACCTTCGTTGTTGCCGCCCATGAGGTTATGGCCCATGCTCTCCGAACCGAAGTAGGCACCAAAAAGATTTATACGCACCAAACGGAGAGTGTCGCATGCGTCGGGCGGAGGCTGATCCACGGATCGAGGCGCGTCGGAAGGAACCGGTCCCGGCCGAGACCGACCCGATCATCGAGGCGTTGGTCCAGGACATCATCGGCAAGGTGGCCGACAAATGGACCATGCTGATCCTCGAAGCCCTGCACGAGCGCGGCACGCTGCGTTTCACCCAACTCGGCAAGGCGGTCGGCCGTATAAGCCAGAAGATGCTGACCCAGACGGTTCGCCAGATGGAACAGGACGGCTTGGTGCGTCGGACGGTGCACCCGGTGATCCCGCCCCACGTGGACTACGCGCTCACGCCGCTCGGCGAGAGCCTGGGTGCCGCCTTCTGCGGTGTGTGGATCTGGGCGGAGACGCACCATGCCGAGATCAAGCGGGCACGCGAGGCTTTCGCGTCGCGGGAGTGCCGACGACCCGTTCAGGCGTGACTCGGTCTTAATCCAGAGGCTGACCGTAGCCCGCTGGGTCTGCGTTAGGGTGCCTGCAAGCGGACCTTCCGAAGGTCTGCAAAGGGTCGTAGGCGGAATGGCCGGTCGGGGGGCAACAGAGCCTTCGCCCTTCGTTCCAGGACAGACGTTCCGCCACGACCCGTTGCAGGCAAGGTCATCAGGCTTCCACCCCATCCAACCCGCTGGAGGACCAAACCTCGCCCTATCCAGAATTGAACGCCTACGTACTTTACAACCCATAGTTGCATAGTATCGTAGCTAGCACCGCTGGGCGATGGTGATCGTGAGTGACCGCCCGCTGGATCAAGCCTGTGTTCCGCGTCGTCGTGCTGAAGTCAGCACCTGATCGTAGGGGGCATAACATGGTGGTGGTACTCGACCCTCGGACTGGCAAACTCGTCCAGATCCGTGTCCCACCTCGACCGCCGCCGAAGCCTACGACGTAGCGCGCAAGAAGCAGTCTGAGGGGGGGGCGAGGCTGCGGCTATTCAGTTGAGTTGCAGCCGCGATCCATCACCCCGGGCCAACGCTCGACCAACCTTGAACAGGGCAGCTTTGACCTCCCTCAAACCTGACGTCGCATCGTGCTGCTCCATCAGCGAGTGTACGATGAGGAGGTGATCCGCGATGGTGTCGAGGGGCAACACGGCCTGCGTAGCTGTGTGGGTCGGCGGCGGGATGAACCTCTCGATCCCACCATACGCTGCGATCTCACGCGCCTCAGTTGGAGCAAACTCGGTCATGGACCCGAGATAACCGAGGAATGAGCGTCCAGGCGGACCAAACGAGGGAACGCCTCCGGCCGCAAGCCACCGCACCGACCCGTCCGCACACTGGATGCGAAACCGCACACTGAACTCGGCCTGTGCCTGAGCAGCCTCTAACAGGATGGCCCTGACAGCACCCTGGTCGCTTTCCAGGACGGGCGTGGTCCAGCTGTCCCGGTATGCCGCCTCACGCGTCTGTCCGGTGTAAGAGCACCATTCCGGGCAGATGTACGTGACTTCACCCTGAGCGTCGGTCGTGAAGATCACCAGCACCTCCCGCTTCAGTTCGCATGGGCCACCATCCTGGCACAATCTTTGAACACACAAGTCGTTTGCGCTACAATCATGCGCGTTAGTGTCCCCCTATCACCTCACACGGATGATCTTTGGAGGGTGATGTGCTAAGCGAGAAAAATGTTTGTCATGAGAACTTGAAGCGGATTGCAGATACGCTTCGTATCTCTGTGGATGATTTTTATGTAAATAGCGAGTATTATAAAAAGCACGAGCAGACTGATCGAATGTTGAGTTTGTGGGAAAAACTATCGACTAGCAGGATGCGTGAAGACGCGCTCGATGCCATCCGTAGCATTGCTCGAAAAAAATAATAGAGTAATATATAAAAATTATCAAATCAAGAGTTACAGACAGTACTCAGCTAGAATGTGCCTTCCGTTGCTTGTTCGAGGTACTCTTGAGCCACACAGGATCGGGTTTGATCCTTTAGCACAGGCGGCGCAACGTTTCCTTCCTCGGGAGACGGCCTTACCGCTTTATTGTACGAAGCGCCTACAAGCGGACCTTCCCAAGGACTGCTTTGGGTCGATAGCAACCCGAACGACGTGTCTGATATCCGACCGTTTTCCCGACGGCCGGCATGAGCGCATCGTGGGCAATCGAAAACAGCCTCGTTTCTGTCGGGAAACTATGACCGGTTTTCTATTGCGGATAAAACGCTCTTGGACCACTATCCCGACATGCTCGTTGGATATGCCCGCGTCTCCACCCTCGACCAGAACCTCGACCTGCAGCGTGATGCGCTGAAAGGCGCCGGGTGCGAGAAGCTGTTCGAGGAGAAGAAGTCCGGCAAGGCTGGGACCAAGCGTCCGGAGTTCGAGGCGGCGCTCGCCTACCTGCGACCCACAGACGTGCTCGTGGTGTGGAAGCTCGATCGGCTCGGCCGGTCGCTCGTCGAGATGATGCGCACCATCGACAGCCTGCGACTGAAGGAGATCCACTTCCGGTCGCTGACCGAGCAGTTCGACAGCGATACCGCTCACGGGCGTTTTGCCCTGCAGATGCACGGCGCGATGGCGGAGTACTTCCTCGACCTCAATCGCGAGCGCACGATGGAAGGCCTCAAGGCGGCGCTGGCCCGCGGGCGCAAGGGTGGCCGGCCGAAGAAGCTGACTGAGGCCGACATCGAGGTCGGTCGTGCCCTCCTCCAGACCGGCACCATCTCGATCGCGGCGATCGCCAAGCGCCTTGGGGTGAGCCGGGACACGTTCTACAGCTACTTCCCGCAGGCGCGGGCACGCAGCCAAGCCTCGGCCGTTGGCAAGACAGGCTGAGCCGATGCCGATCCGTCCCGAGCACCGCTTCTTCTACCCGATCGATTGGCCGCAGCTTTCGGCCACGATCCGCTTCGGACGGGCGGGTGGCGCTTGCGAAGGTTGCGGGCGCCCGCACGGACAGACCGTCTACTGTCTCAGCGATGGCCGCTGGTGGGATGCCGCTGCCGGCACCTGGCGTGATGGGAAGGGACGGACACTCCCTGCCCTGCCGACGATCGAGGATCTCGGTGCGATCCGGTCGACCTACGTCGTGCTCGCCACGGCCCATCGGGATCACGACACAGCCAACAACGCGGCCGCGAACCTCGCCGCGTTCTGCCAGCGCTGCCACATCAATCACGACCGGCCTGAGCACCGCCGTCGGCGCTGGCGAACCTTGTTTCGCCGGCGGGCAATGGGGGACCTGTTCCGGGGGCCTCACGCGCTCTGAGAGCGGACGTCGCTTCAAGCGCCTTTTTTATAGACGGGAAATAACTGCTTCCTGGTTCAGACGTGTAGCCCGAGCTTGCGCGCGAACGCTGCGAGGTTGGCGTCACAGATCGCCTCAGCGTCACAGATCCTATCCATTTCGCGATCGAACGTAGCCCATCGCATACCCTTCGGCTTAACGATCGGATCACCGATGCCGCCGTCGGCGCCAAGGCGATGGCGCAGCTTGAATGCGCGCGAGAGGGCGCGATCCTGGGGCGTCTCCCGCTGGCTCCGGTAGCCTAGGCGGTGGGCCTTGCGCGAGGCGAACGTCATGGCGCCAGGCGGCAGGTACAGCTTTGTAGTACGGGTGCCCAGCTTGGGGCAGAGGAACCACCAGCGTCGGCCGCCCAGAGGCTGGGGCGTCGTCTCTAGCTGGATCCAGTAGTCCGAGGAGTGTGTATCACCGCCTCGGCGAGTGGTTGTGTATTGCAGGCGAACGCGACCGGTCTCGCGATCAAGCTGGCTCTCGAAGCCGACTGAGCCGACGTGCACGCCAGTCCGGATGTTCGTCCAGGTCAGAGTACCAGCGAGAGCGCATTCGGGGATGAAGTTGCGCTGCTCCAGTAGGCGAGGAAGGTTGAGTCTCAGCCCGTCGTCAGTCGTGGGGCGGCCACCCCACCGGCCGCTGCCGTATCCGCCCATAGCGTCATTCTCTTAAAACATTTTCGCGTTGCGAGGCGAGCGCTGCCCCCAGCGAACGATGAGCGCCGAGGTCAGCACCGAGATTATCCGAAATCATGTGGCGATTTCGATTTCTTGAGAAATTTAATCAACTTGGAGCGGCAGGCGTCATGTGCCCGCTTGTGGATGTATCGCCCATTCGGTTCCCATCTCGGTTAGACCGGCCGGTAGATTTGATGTCTCCTACAAGGGGCTTGATCAGGACAGGAGGAAGCCCCGAGGACGCCACGGTCGCGATCTCGGTAGCCTCTTGTAACGACAGCGAGATCGAATGATGGAACTGATCTGGGTTGGCGTGTGCCAGAAACTTGCGAGGCCACCTCGGACTGATAGGCGTCACGTTCGCTTCTGGTCTTTCGATCCCTTCGCACGTGCGCGCGCAGCGCGTGCGGCCCGCGCCGAAGGCGCGGCGTGAGGGAGTATCTTTGGAAGATCCTTGATCAATCTTTGATACGTTATTGTTTCTTCCTTGATGGTACGCCTTAAGCAACTGATTTTGCTGCGGTCTGTCCGAAGAGTCGAAAAAACTCTGCGTGGCCTGCGCAGCTTGCCAGGAAGGTCGCCCGCCAAGCGGCCGTGCGTTTCGTATGGGCTCGGTGGGTCGGACGCACGACCCCTACCATCTCCACCCCTGTGATGTGGGAACGGACCGGGCACAGATATGGGATGGCGCTAAGCCGTTCCTGCGCTTGGCGATAACGTTCGGGGTGAATGACGCGCAACGCGGCCTCGTGCGCTGCCCCCTGAACCTCCCGCTCCTCTGGCTCGCCTGTTCCAGGTAAGGCGTAGGGATAGATAACCTGTGCACCTGCATTCAGCCCCTCGACGAGGTGGGTGACCTCCTCGATGAGGCCTGCATCAGTCAGCAATGCGAGTGCACCCCACAGCGCTGCGCTGCCATCCTCCTGACCCATCGCCTTGAACCGGGTGAACAAAGGATCCCATTGTGCCGTGAGGCCGTCGGCGGCGAAGCCCCAGATCGTGAAGGCGCCATGGTTGAGAATCGGCGTGGAAGAAGGACCCGGTTGACGGGTTGATCGGCGTCCAATCGGGACCCACCCCCGGCTTCTCCTCCATGCTCCCAGCCAGTCAGGGCGGGAGCCAGCCGGGATGTTGATTGTGGAGACCATCGCCAAGG
>NZ_JAKSYF010000057.1:0-8224 GCF_022829745.1 Methylobacterium sp. E-016 | reverse complement strand
GCCGGCCGAGCGGAGGGTGGATCGGGGCCGGACCGGGTGCCGCGGGGGCGTGTCGCGGGTCAGCGGTCCAGGGGCTGGCCGTCGCGGGGCGTGATGCCCTGCGAGCGCAGCTGTTGGTTCTGCTCGTTGATCTGGATCGGGTCCACGCGACGCTGCGGCGCGCCCGGCAGCGTGATCGACGGACCGGCGACCGATTGCGCGGCAGCGGAGGGCAGGCACAGCAGCTGGCAGATCGGCACGTTGTCGGCGGTCGAGGAGCATCGCGCGACGGCGGTTCCCTGGACACAGGCGCAGCTGCACAGGGCGAGCGCCGGGACGGGCGCGATCGTGATGGCAAGCGCGAGGATGACGGTTCGCATGTCGCTGGTCCTGGGTGGCGCCGCCGGAGCCTAGAGCATCATTTCGCCCGAGGCGCCATCATCCCCCATCCGCGCGGCCGCCGGGGATCGGAGCCCGAGGATCGCACGGACCGACGCGGCGCCGGCATCTCGTGGAGCGATCCGCGACGCCGGTCGCCGAGGCGCTTCCGAGGATCGAACGCCTGCTGGGTCCGACGACCCGCCCCGAGCCGTCGTGACGATTGGTGGGCGGTGAGGGACTCGAACCCCCGACCCTCTCCGTGTAAAGGAATGGACCTCCTCGGCCGCAGAGCGCAGTCCCCTTCACAAATCGCCATCTTAGGCCATGGATGCCCACTCAAAACCCCAGTTCTTGGGGAGTTTCTGGGGAGTTTCTGGGGAGATGTTCCCCAGGTGTTCACCGCCTCCTCGCAGACACCGCCTCGACGACGTCGCGCATGTGCTCGGGCGCATGGTGGCCGTAGACGTCGCGCACGATGCGCTCGGTGGTCCCGAGGGCGAGCGCCACCATCCCGAATGAGATGCCCTCGCGAACGGCCCATGTCGCGAAAGAGTGCCGCAGGATGTGCGGCGTAACCTCCTCGCCGAGCCCTGCGGCCAAGCGCGCCGTGTTCCAGGCCCGGCGGAGTCGATCGAGCGGCACCCCCTCGAACTCGATGACGTGCGAGACGCTCTGCCTCTTCCACCGGCGCATGTGCGCCTGGAGCCTATTCGAGAGGGGTACCGGCGTTCGCCGCTTCGAGCTCTCGCCCTCCCCTTGCCCGCGCCGATAGAGGATGCCGCTACGCAGGTCGACGTAGCCACCCTCGGTTGTCGGGAGCCACTTCAGCCGCAAGATCGCCTCATGCCGGGTGCCGGTATAAAGGCCGGTCAGGATAAAGCGGGCGACGTGCCGGCTCTTATCGAACTCGGCGCGCGCTTTCCCGTCGGGTCCAATCACCCGCGGCCGGCGCCAGACAGGCGTGCCGGATGGGTCGTTCGCCACATTGCGGAATCCGAGAGCCGCTAGGATCAAACGAGCCGCTTCCGATCGCGAGAGCCAGCGCTCGCGGCTCGGCTTCTTGTCGGGCATGGCGATAACGACCGGGTAAAGAAGCCGGTGCTCGGCGTGGGCGTAGCCGATTGCAGCCGACAACACGCCGAGCTCGCGAAGCGCCGTCTGCGAGCCAACCCGCGGCACTTCGTCGATCGTCGCGAACCTGTAGCCGGGACCCACCTTGTAGCGCGCCTGCGGCTGCGACGTGCGCCAGGTTGCATAGGTTCGGCACACATGCGGAGTTAGGTCAGCCACGGTCTTGCCGGCGAAAAACTGGCCGAGGTGCGGATTGGCCGACTTGATGACGTCCGGCCGCGCCGTGTGTGGCGCATGCTCGTCGGTGTAGACCTTCAGGACGTCGAGGACCGAGACGCGAGCGGGATCGCCCTTGCCGAAGTCGGGTTTGTATTTCCGCGCTAGGTGCTCTTGGAGCTTCTGCTCAGCTTGCGCGTGCTCTCCATAAGCGCAGCCAGTGCCAATGTCTGGCTGTCCGGTGTCGCGGATGAACCACCGGTCGTCCTTGCGCGCGTAGTAGAGGCGCGCTCCCTTGGCTGGACGAGGCATTTCCGAGCCATCCGTTTGATGTCGCCGAGCGTCGTTTGGATTCGCCCGAACAATTCGTAGGTGACCAGCCGATCACGCCCGGCCTCGCGCCGCAAGGATTTCGCTGACACGGACGAGACGATGCCGTGCGCCATAGCGATCTCGGCCGCGACGCTGAGTGGCATCATGGTCTCGTCGGTGACCTCGGATCGGTCGGGGATGCGATTCGCCTTACCCATAAGCAAGTTTTCACGGTGGCGCCGCATACACGGCTACAAGTTGGGATCAGGTCCGTGCGACGGGCATTTTGGACGAAGTCGGCCGCTGCACGCCGCGATGCTTTGTGTTAGAAATGGGATATTCGAGGAGATATTCGGCCCCCGACTGTTGCGGTACTGTCGTCGAAGAGAGTCGCATCGAGGCTGATGGGCGCTCCGCGATCGGCGTGCATCTTGTAGACGGCAGTAGCTGCCTTATTCGCAGCGCCTTTGATAGCCTTTGCGGTGGGTGCATATTTGCCATTCATGACAGCCGGTAGGGTTTCAGCTTCAGCACCCTCGCGGATGTGTTGAGGTAGGCTGCGTGGTATTGCCGAACAAACGAACTCGTCGTCGGCGACTTTGCCTTTCAAACTGCCGGGCCAAAGGTAGATCGTCTTGCAGCGTAGGTCGGGCAGCGGGTAGGCCGGAATAGCGCGCATGACATCCCCAACGGCGGCCACCTGCTCGACGGTCGTGTCGACGTAACGGTTGTCGTGCGTGTTCGACGAGCACAGGAACGCCTGTTGCGCCTTCCGATGAGCCTCCACCGCGCTTGCCAGATCCGACAAAATCGCGGCGAGCTTGCGGTACTTCCGCGCGCTGGTCTGCCCGGCGTCGCTGTTTGGCGCAGTGAGCAGCCTTGCATCCCAGCCGGCCTCAGCGGCGTTAAGCGCGGCGGCATCCTGCACAGAGGGTGCAGGCGTGCTATCAAGACAATTGCGCTGTTCCATGATGTGAGCTCCTCGTTTCGGCGTAATGCCCTCGCCGTCTTGGTTCCTAGAAGCCTTCAGGACGGCGAGAGCTGAATATCTACAGGGCTGAACGCCCTAAGAATTCTAGATCTACGCCTCCTGCAGCTCGCTCTCGGTGTCGCGGCATCACTTGCTGAGGCTCGTCCGGCTACGTTCGTATCTGCATGTCCTCGCCTTTGCCTCACGGCAACAATTCCGGATGAAGTATAGTCTTTGTATCAACTTTAAGACAAAATACACTCACAGACTTGATAGATTCAAGTTGTGGTTGGCCGAAGTTCAAGCTCTGACGCGATTATGCCGAACCGAGGACTGACCAATCCAGGCTTCTGGAACATGAGAATTTGCGGCATCTTGTTTCGACCAGACGGAGGACGAACGATCCTTTGGTAAAGGTTTCCAGTCCTGCTCGGCAAGCTGTCTACGTTTTCTAGCAACGTTCGGCTCGAACCGGCGGCGGCCAAACTGTGTCGACAACGTTCGCGCGGCATCGAGATCGGACGCACCTCCAGAAAGGACCTCCTTGAGCTTGTTCACCTCAGTACGGAGAATCCGCTGTCGCCGACCAGGACGAGATCGCGGCCAGACACCCAGCGACGGGCTTGGCGGCCGAGCTGGCGTCCGACGTCAAGCAAGGACTTGTACCGCCGGCCCCGCCCGCGGCAGGCGCGTTCGGACGGCACTAATGTGGTGAGGAACGGCAGGGCCCAGACCCGTCCGGCCCACGGATCGGAGCGAGCAGCATCAGGATCATTCAGCACAGCCCGCCTGCCTTGACGAAGTGACTGTCGGACGAGCGGAATGCATCGCGGTAGATACCTTTGGCTGCGATCCGCTTGCCGCGATGGCGTTCGATCGTGTCCCGGAGTGCTAGGATGACCGGACCGTGCGGTGCGAAGGCTGAGATGAGCATCCGAAGCAGGATGCGGGCTGCTGAGCGGGGAGACCATGCAGCGCGGCTGAGCACCCGGTGGGTGTTCACGAACCGTCGTTCCTGTGCACGACCTAGGATGCACAGGACGCTCGTCACCGTACGGCGCCCCAGCGTTAGGATCGCGCAGATCAGCAGAAGCTGAGCATGGCGCCACGAACGATGGACGAACAGTAGCGCGAACGCCAGGATGATCCCGGCGAAGCGGGCAGGCAGGGGTGGCATGGCGGTGTCTCTTGCAGGAAACAGCACCAGCCTACTCGTCAAACTCGCTTCGTCAGATCAGCCCACTCGACAGGCCGCAAATCGCTCAATTCGATCTTAGGCAGGGCTATAACTGAAAGTTTCGGTCGTTATCTGCACCGAAGGAAGCATGACGGACATAAGTCCCAACACCATCTTCGGTAAAGACGACTCCAAGTCCATGAAAGTCGTGGACATATTCCTTCTCCGTGTCAACAAACCATACATTGTACCGTGATGCTTCATAATTAGGTGCGCGAATGCCGCAGCGTGTCCTAAATCCTCCGCCAAAAAGCTTTCAATAGCATTATCATACAGAACCCATTCGTAGATATTTTGAACGCCTTGATGGTTGAGGCTATCCAGAATTTCACTAGGCATGTCTTCTAGACACTGGGTTACGTGATCGATTATCCGGGACATACAGTCCTGCATGTCGCTATGATAATCCAATTGCACAATATTTTCCAAAACGGTTCCATCGAGATCCTCGACGGAAATCCCGAACAATCCACCATTCTTCATAGCTTTTGCATCCATTGCAGTGTTAGCATTGCAAGAACATAACAAGCAGATGACTATACACAACGCAGCTTCAGAAGCGCTATGTTGTGTAGCGTTTAGGAAACTGTTTTAGCTGCTGCTGGTTTATGTTCATGACCCGTCGTACGCCAACGGGCGAAGGGCTGTCAACCAGAAACTCGCGTGCGTGCCATCGATGAGGTGACATGAATGTCATATTCGAACCGGCCTGAATGCGCGTTCCATGCTTGAGCCGGTTGCGCTAGAAAGCGGCACAGTGGAGAGGCGCATGAGCATAAATTTGTCTGAAGCAGAAGCGGGCGAAACATTTACGAAAGTATTCAGGCTATTAGAAAAAATTCAGTCATCAGGTATGAGCACTACGGCGTGGCAGATATTGATTATAGCTGGTATTCAAACCATGGATGTCCAGCGGCCCCGTGCTATCACGGCAACTGATTTATCTCATTCTTTAGGGCTGACAGTGTCGGCAGTTGCACGACTGCTTGCGAAGATGTCTGACCCAAAGGATCTGAATCTTCTTGAAAGCACGAAGAATGTGCCGGGAAGCAGGGCAGAGGGGTTTGTTTTAACAAATAAAGGAAGAAAGCTTGTCGAGGACATGCTTGCGATATTTGTTGTAGAAAATCGTTGGCTTCCTCCAACGCACGGTTCTAATGTATTCAGTGAAAAGTTTGCTCTAGCGAAAAATCTCCCTCCAAAACTGACAAAATCAAGCTGGGAAGAAGAAAGTCTTACCCTTGTTGTTTCGCCCATAGAACACTTTCTATCCACCGAAATTCAAGGATGGATTGATGAATTCGTCAAAAACGATATCAAATCATTCAGGCACACAAAGGATGGTGTCGAATTGAAATTTAATACCATCGAGAGCGCTGTCTATTTTGTGCTTAGGTGGTGTTGATGTTTTTCCGTTTCGTTTCGATCCAGATGTATATTTAAACATTGTCCATTGCATGTTTGGGGCGCCTGCGGCGGATGATTGGACTTCGTGTGGTCATCGAGACGACATCTGTTTTCAGGTACGTACGACTTGACAGCAATCGATGGCGTCGATGTGCGATCTGAGGTCTGTCATAGATCCATGACGAAGGAGCTCGCTTCGCTCTTCCTGTATCGAAAACTAGCCGCGAGGTTGTCGACGCGATGAGCCGGAGCGAAGCGAGGGCTTGTCGTGTTGCAAACCGAAGCGGCTCGTGGATTCGGCTTGCTGCGCTGATGCGCGGCGAGCGGGAGCCGCTCGATCATCCTCTCAGCGATCGATTTGATGTGATCGCGCTATCAGCTGATTCATGACAGGACGTCTTCCTTCGCGATGATGTCCGTCATGCGGGTCGCGTGGCGGTTCGCCATACGGCGCACCACCCCACGAGCCGTGCTGGACGTCTTTCGCTCTTGCGCGTCTCGCCCCGCGTTGCGTGTCGATCCGCACAAGACCTCGTTCCGCCTCAGCGCGGCATTGCGTTGCTTTTTATATCGACTTCGTCTTCTCGATGAGTGTAAAAATTAATTCTGTCCATCTTTGCTTATATAAACATGCAACGGACGCATTTTATTTGATAGATTTCAGTGAGAGTATTTGAATGAACCCATTTCTTGTTCACATCATCAGCGGAGTTCCTGGATCGCGCAAATCGCTAAGCCAACTCGACGCGATCGCTGCACGTCCTCGTGATGTCGTCTGGGCAAGCGCGCGTCAGCAGCTTATCGAAGAGCACGCGGCATACTGCCGAGAGGTATCGTCACGGCGGGCCATCTCGCTCGCGGTCGAGGTGATCCATTCCGGGCAGTCGGTCCGCGGAACGGTCAAGCGTCGCGTCGAGACAGCGTTGCGAACGGGAAGCTCTAACCTGCCGCGCGTGGTGATGATCACACACGAGGCTTTGATGGCGCTCGATCCTGCCGATCTCGCTGGTTGGGAGGTGGTGATCGATGAAGTCCCGGACGGCTGCGTCGCCTCGGGAAGCGTCTCGGCACAGGCGAGCTGGATCGCCCTGGATCAGCGCTACAGCCTTGAACCTGTGGGCATCGGTGGCTGGCATCAGGTGCGTCCACGCGGGGGCGTTGAGCCACTGCAGCGCAGCGCCATCGCTCAGGATGCTGCCAAGGATCTGGCAGCCCTGCACAAGTGCGTGCTCACGCCAGGACGCGCCGTCTACGTCGATCTGGCTGCCTGGCAGGACGCACAGTCCCTCGGGCGCAAGATCGCGTGGTGGTCGGTGTGGACGCCGCTGTTGCTCGCTGGCACCGCTGGTGTCACCGTCATCGGGGCAGGGTTTTTCCGGAGCACGGCGTATCTCGTCGCAACAGCGCTTCATCCGGATGCCATCCGTTTCGATCGGATCGAGCCGGCTCATCCGATCCTGCGCAAACCGCAAACGTTCCGGATCCACTACTTCACCCGACATCGTGGATCGACGACGTGGTGGGCCACAGAGGAGGGAAGCCGGTGCTTGGTTCAGGTTTCGCGGTATTTTGAAAACAATGGGTTTGCTGGGTTCTTCTCGTGCAACGCTGACATCCTTCCGTACTTCCGCCATCGCTTTAAAGCTGAGTTCTGCACGCCCAAGCAGGCTGGAACAAATACGCTCATCAAGCATACCTCTTGCGCCTACATCTACTCGAACAAGGCGCAGGAGTCGGACAAAGCAATCTTGGAGATGTTTGATCTGGATGCGTCGCAGATCCTCCAGGCACGCGAGTGCGAGGATATCATCCAGTTTGTGATGCGCGGCGCGCCGCGCAATCCAAACTACGAAGGCCCCTACGACGTCTACCTCTACAGCCAGGATCAGGCTGAGATGCTGATGCGCTACCTGACCGAGCACGGCATCGCCGCGGCGGTCGAACTCGTCCCGGTTCTGGAGGCCGGGATCATGGACGTGCGGAGCCCGGTGTCCGATCGCCAGCAGGACGGTGCGGTCGATCCGCTCGGGCACCAGGAGCGCATCGATCAGCGTCGGCGGACCGACGCCCTACGCCAGAAGCGCAGACGCGCTGTAAAGGTCGCGCAGAAGAAGGCGGACGGCACCCATCGGCAGGTCGGCCGTCCGCGGAAGGCAGGATGATCACCCGATCAGGCTGCCTCGCGAGTTTCGAGCGCCTCTTCCAACTCATTGAGTTCCAGCGCCGCAAAATCGAAGGCATTCCATCGGAACACGCCGAGCAGGCTCGACAGCTCCCGGGTCCGCTCGGTGCAGATGCTGCCGGGTGATACCGCACCAAGGGCGTGCAAACGCCCCAGGATCGCCCGCAGGGCCTGCGGGGTGGGCGACCGGTTCTTGACGCCCTTGATCTCTCGAACCATCCACTGCCCGCGGCTCAAGGGGACGAGTTCGATCGCCATGAGTGTCCGCGTGCCATCCTCTGCCCGATGCTCTGCCCGATAGATGTAGGACAGTCCGAGCAGGACCTCACCGATCCTCTGGAGCCCCAGCTATGGCAACGACCCTGCACACTTCGAACCCACAGACCGGCCCCGTTACCCGCGCCATCGCGGCGATGCGCAACGACGAGCCCGTCCCGCCCCGCCGCGGCCTCCTGCGTGGCCTGCTCTC
>NZ_JAKSYF010000054.1:0-64447 GCF_022829745.1 Methylobacterium sp. E-016 | reverse complement strand
GCCACCTGGAGGTTCTTGACGTTGCCCGCGTTGATCTGGTCGAGCTTCGAATAGCGCGTGTTGGCGTAGTCGACCGTCTGCAGCACCTGCTCGGCCGGGTTCGCCAAATGCTTCATCAGATCGTCGTTCGCGATCGCCGGGCTGGTCGATGCGAGAGCGACGAGGAGCAGGTGCGGTCCAAGATCGAGATTCATCGCTCGGCAGCCTGATCTGCAAAATGAAAAGGCGCCGCCCGACCAGCGGGACGGCGCCTCGATCAATCATGGATCCCGATCGTCGGACGACGTTCAGGCCGCCTTCCTGTCCCGCCCGATCAGCTTGCGGTTGATCAGGAGCTCGGCGATCTGGACCGTGTTCAGGGCGGCGCCCTTGCGCAGATTGTCCGAGACGCACCAGAAGTTCAGGCCGTTCTCCACCGTCGCGTCCTCGCGGATGCGGGAGATGTAGGTGGCGTCCTCGCCCGCCGCCTCGTGCGGGGTCATGTAGCCGCCGTTCTCGCGCTTATCGATCACCAGGATGCCGGGCGCCGAGCGCAGGATCGCGGTCGCCTCCTCGGCGGAGATCGGTCGCTCGAACTCGACGTTGACGGCCTCCGCGTGGCCGATGAACACCGGCACGCGCACGGCGGTGGCCGTGAGCTTGATCTTGGGGTCGAGCATCTTCTTGGTCTCGGCGACCAGCTTCCACTCTTCCTTGGTGTAGCCGTCCTCCATGAACACGTCGATGTGCGGGATGACGTTGAAGGCGATGCGCTTGGTGAACTTCTCCTGCTTCACCTCGCCGGCCGTGAACACGGCGCGGGTCTGGTTGAACAGCTCGTCCATCGCGTCCTTGCCGGCGCCGGAGACCGACTGGTAGGTCGAGATCACCACGCGCTTGATCGTCGCCGCCTCGTGCAGCGGCTTCAGGGCGACCACGAGCTGCGCCGTCGAGCAGTTCGGGTTGGCGATGATGTTGCGCTTGGAGAAGCCGACCACCGCGTCGGCGTTCACCTCGGGCACGATCAGCGGCACGTCCGACTCGTAGCGGAACGCCGACGAGTTATCGATCACCACGCAGCCCTGCGCGCCGATGCGGGGCGACCACTCCTTCGAGGTCTCGCCGCCGGCCGACATCAGGCAGATGTCGGTGTCGGAGAAGTCGTAGGTGTCGAGGGCTTTGACCTTGAGGATCTTGTCGCCGAAGGAGACTTCCTGGCCCTGGCTGCGGCGCGAAGCCAAAGCCACGACCTCGTCGGCGGGGAAGGCCCGCTCGGCGAGGATGTCCAGCATCTCGCGGCCCACGTTCCCCGTGGCGCCGACGATGGCGACCTTGTAACCCATCTCGATCAGACTCCGCTTGCCGCGCGCGATCCCGGCATCCGCCGCCCGCGTCGGGCCATGACCCGCCGGCCCCGCGACGTCGCAAGGTGGGACCTGCGGAAGGCGGGAGCAAGGCGCCGGGGTCGCTCGCCTGTCAAGGGAGGCGGCGTCATGCCTCCCACGCTTCGTCATGCATCCCCGCGGCAAGGTTCGATTCACCGCGTGCCGAGAAAGCCGGCCTCGGGCGGCGGATCGAAACCACCGGGGAGGGGATCCGGGCGGAGGATGCAGGCGCTTTCCCGAGGCGCGACCGCATCCGATGGCCACAGACGAGACGTTCCCCGACCTCGCGCCCGCGGCGGCCGCGCCGCGGCGGTGGCGGCTCGTCGCCTTCGCCGGCCGCGCGGTCGGCGCCGTGCTGACGATCGGCGCGCTGTGCGTGCTGTCCCGCGAGACGGCCCGGACGCGTCCGCCCGAGCCGGCACCGGCCCCCGTCACGACCACCGATCTCGGGATCGCCTTCGTGCCGGCTATGACGCTCGCGCCACGGCCCGCCGTGACGGCCGGGCGCCTGCGCCTCGACCTGGCGGGCGAGGCCGCCCGGATCGAACCGCGGCACGGCCCACAGGAGCAGACGCTCGGCCGCGGCGACTTCGCGGCGATCGAGGAGACGCATCTGCGCCTCACCCTGACGCGGGACGCCCCCGAGCCGCAGCCCGGCCTGTTCGTGACCCTGGCGCGGCGGGCGGCGGAGGGCCCGAACCTCTCGGTGATCCGGACCGGCCAGCGCGGGCGGATCGCCACGAAATTCGGTGCGGTCGAGACGCTGGAGGCGACGCTGTCAGGCGCGGGGCGCCGGATCTGCACCGGCTTCGTCACCCTGGAGGCCCAGCCGGCGCGGATCGACGGCTGGCTCTGTGCGCCCCTCGGGCAGCCGCCCGAGCCGCGCACGCTCGCCTGCACCCTCGACGCGCTCACCCTCGACGCGCGCGCCGACCCGGCCACGAGCGCGGTCTTCGCCGACGCGGAGGGCCGCCGCGACGCTAACTGCGACCCGATCCGGGCGCTGTCGTCCGGGGAGCCGGAAGGCCGCACCGGCTCGATCGTGCCGCGCCGCACGCCGCCCGCGCGGAAACCGCAGCATCCTTGAGCGAGCCCTTTGCGCGATTGGGGCGACAATGCGGCAAAACACGCAAGCTGAGCCGTTTTTCCGGAACCGCGGCCGCGCTCGGGCGTCTACCCCGCAACAGGCACCGGATTCTTAATCTCTCGGCGCCATACCCGACCCCGCATTCAAACAAGGTGCGTCATGCGCTCGATCAAGATCGCCCTGCTGGGCGCCCTCGCCGTCACCGGCCTCGGCTTCACCGCGCCGGTCCAGGCCCAGGACGGTTACGCCCCGGGCTACCGCGTCAGCCGTCCGCTGCCGATCCGCATCCGCCCGCGCAGCTGGCTGGATGCCGGCAACGTCGTCGAGCCGGGCAACGGCTCGGTGAGCAACCCGGCCACCAACCCGGTCCTGATCGCGCAGTCGAACCAGCTCAACCCGGTCTACGGCCGCAACGACGGCTACGGCGGCGGCATCCTGCCCGACCCGATCACCAACGGCCCGTTCATCGGCGCCCGGTCGAGCGCGATCCGCAACGTCGACTTCTCGGCGATCGACGCGATCGATCCGACCTCCTACGTCGCGCGCTACGGCAACCCGTACTAAGCCGACACGGACCTCGTCGATCGGGGCGCGCAGCACGGGCTGCGCGCCCTTTTTCATGCGTGGCGTCCCGCCGCTCAGGCCGCGCGGACGCGCAGCTCGGACGCGATCAGCTCGGCCATCGCGCGGGTGCCGAGCACCGGGGCGCCGTCGCCCGCGATGTCGGCCGTGCGCGCGCCGCCGGCCAGCGCCGCGGTGATCGCGCCGTCGACGAGGTCGGCCGCCTCGCCGAGGCCGAACGAGTAGCGCAGGCACATGGCGAGCGAGCCGATCATCGCGATCGGGTTGGCCTTGTCCTGGCCGGCGATGTCGGGCGCCGAGCCGTGCACCGGCTCGTAGAGGGCCTTCCGGGTTCCGCGCGCGTCGACCGCGCCGAGGGAGGCCGAGGGCAGCATCCCGAGCGAGCCGGTGAGCATGGCGGCGACGTCGGAGAGCACGTCGCCGAACAGGTTGTCCGTCACCAGCACGTCGAACTGCTTCGGGCGTCGCACCAGCTGCATTGCGCAGTTGTCGGCGAGCACGTGCTCCAGCGCGATCCCCGCGTAGTGGCGGGCGTGCACCTCGGTGACCACCTCCTTCCAGAGCACGCCGGACTTCATCACGTTGTGCTTCTCGGCGGAGGCGACCCGGCCGGAGCGCTTGCCCGCGAGATCGAAGGCGACGTGCGCGATCCGCTCGATCTCGGCGGTGGTGTAGACCTGCGTGTCCACGGCCCGCTTCGAGCCGTCGGGCAGGGTGGTGATCTCCTTCGGCTCGCCGAAGTACACGCCGCCGGTGAGCTCGCGCACGATCATGATGTCGAGGCCCTCGACCAGCTCGCGCTTGAGCGCCGAGGCGTCGGCCAGCGCCGGGTAGCAGATCGCCGGGCGCAGGTTCGCGAACAGGCCGAGGTCCTTGCGCAGCCGCAGCAGGCCGGCCTCGGGGCGGATCTCGTAGGCCACGCCGTTCCACTTCGGCCCGCCGACGGCCCCGAGCAGGATCGCGTCCGCCGCGTCGGCCTTGGTCAGCGTCGCATCCGAGAGCGGCTTGCCGTGGGCGTCGATGGCCGAGCCGCCAACGAGGTCGGTCTCGGTCTCGAAGGTGGCGAGCCCGGTCTCGGCCAGCGCCGTCAGCACCGTCTCGACGCCGGCCATCACCTCGGGGCCGATCCCGTCGCCGGGCAGGAGCAGGAGCTTGTAGGTGGTCATGGAGTTCGCCTCTTATCGATGGGTCATTGAGAGCCGTAACGACTCACTTCGACCGGCCTTACCGATCTTCGACTGTCCCACTCCACTTCCGCATCCTGAGGCGATGGAGCGAAGCGGAGGCCTCGAAGGAACGCTCCAGAGATCGCGAGGGTGCTGGAGAACTCCTTCGAGGCCCGCTCACGCGGGCACCTCAGGATGAGGGCGTGGGTGGGACGATCCGATCGAACCGGCGCGAAACGCGCGCCCTGATTCGACCGCTTTAGAAACGTCACACCTTCCGCGCCACCGTGAAACGGGCCGCCTCGCACAGGGTCCGCGCCCGGTCGCCCCAGCGGGCCACCGCCTCCTCGCAGACGCCGACCAGCCGGTCGCACTCGGCCCGGGCGCCGTCGAGGCCGAGGCGGTCGACGAGGGTCGCCTTGCCGGCGTCCTTGTCCTTGCCGGTGGCCTTGCCCATCGCCTCCGGCGAGGCCTCGCGGTCGAGGATGTCGTCGGCGATCTGGAAGGCCTGGCCCAGCGCGAGGCCGTAGCGCAGCAGCGCGGCGCGCTCGTCCCTAGTGGCGCCGCCGACCATCGCGCCGGCCTCGACCGAGAAGGCGAGGATGGCGCCGGTCTTCATCGCCTGCATCCGCAGCGTGTCGTCCACGTCGAGGGAGACCGGGCCGAAGCGGCCTTCCGCCGTCAGGTCGAGCAGCTGGCCGCCGACCATGCCGCCCAAGCCCGAGGCGCGGGCGAGGCCGAGCACGAGGTCGGCACGGATCGACGGGTCGGGCTGCCAGGTCGGGTCGGCCACGATCTCGAAGGCCAGGGTCTGCAGCGCGTCGCCGACGAGGATCGCGGTGGCCTCGTCGTAGGCCTTGTGCACGGTCGGCTTGCCGCGGCGCATGTCGTCGTCGTCCATCGCCGGCATGTCGTCGTGGACGAGCGAGTAGCAGTGCACCAGCTCGACGCCGGCGCCGGCCGCGAGCGCGCCGGCCTCGGAGCCGCCGAGCATGCGCGCGGTCTCGACCGCGAGGAACGGGCGCAGGCGCTTGCCGCCGCCGAGCACCGCATGGCGCATCGCCTCCATCAGGCGGGGCGGGCGCACGATCTCGCCCGGGCCGACCTCGGGGCCGAGGCGCTCGACCAGGAAGGTCTCCACCGTGTCGGCCACGCGGGCGAGCTTGTGGGAAAACCCGTCGCCGGCGGCTTGCGACTTGACCGGAGCGGGGTGAGCCTGCGTTGAGGTCATCGGGAACGGGCCTTGGCGGGAGTGGGACGCGACACGGTGCGGGCGGACGATAGCAAAGCGGCGCCGGGTCGCGACGCGCAGAGTACCGAGGCGCGGGACCTGAGGTCGCTGGGGCGCCCGCAGCTGCCGCCACCGTCGCGGCGGGTCCGGAAGCTCGTCGGGCGCATCCTGCTCGTCCCGGCGGTCGGGATCGTCCTCATGCTCGCGCTGGCGCTGCTCTATAGCGCGGTGACGCCGCCCTCAACCCTGATGCTCGGGCGATGGTTGACGCTGCAGCCGGTGGCTCGCGAGGCGGTGCCGCTGTCGGCGATCGCGCCGGCGCTGGTCCAGGCGGTGGTCGCCTCCGAGGACCAGCGCTTCTGCCTCGACAACGGGGTCGACGTCGGGGCCCTGCGCGACGTGGTCGACGACGAGGACGGCCCGAGCCGCGGCGCCTCGACGATCGCGATGCAGACGGTGAAGAACGTCTTCCTCTGGCCCGGCCGGTCCTACCTCCGCAAGGCGCTGGAGATCCCGCTCGCGTTTCTCCTCGACGCGCTCTGGGGCAAGCGGCGGATGATGGAGATCTACCTCAACGTCGCCGAGTGGGGCGACGGCGTCTACGGCGCGCAGGCCGCCGCCCGGCACTGGTTCGGCAAGAACGCCCGCGACCTCACCCGCGGCGAGGCGGCCCTGCTCGCCGCGACCCTGCCGAACCCGATCCGGCGCAGCGCCGGGCGGCCCTCGCGCGGGGTGCGGGCGCAGGCCGAGCGCATCCAGGGCCGGATGGGGCAGGTCGAGGGCCTGATGGGCTGCCTGAGGGGATGAGTTTTTTCAGATCCCCGGTTCGCAGGCCGGCCCGATGCGGTTAGGGAGCGTGATCCGAACGAGAACGAGCGCCATGGCCGAGACCGGCACCACAGAGATCACCCTGGAGCGGATCGCCCTGATCCGCCGCCTCGTCGTCGGCTGGAACGCCGACGGGGCGGGAGCGCCGATGATCCACCCGGACGCGCCCTACGGCTCGACCGCGCGGGACGACGACATCGCCAACGTCACCGGCGACGACGAGGGGGCCGACGCGGAGCACCGGGCGGTCGGCGCGGCGTTCGCCGCCTTCGTCCGCCACGCGGCGCTCAAGCCCGGGCGCTACCAGTACCACAACCCCCTGGCCAAGCTCGATCCGGGCCGGGCCGGCGACGTGTTCCGCGACGCGGACGGCGCCACGCCGGAGCACATCACCTTCGACGTCACCCCCGAGCACCTCGCGCTGATCCCGCACCTCGCCGTGCGCTGGAGCGATGCGCTGGACGTGCCCTGCGTCGACGCGGAGGCGCCCTACGGCGCGACGCCGGTGCCGGATTCCGCCCTGCACCACGAGATCCAGCCGGCGCTGCAGATCTTCCTGCGCTACGCCGACATCGCGCCGGGCGACTACGCCTAGGCCGCGGTCGCCCGGCGGCTTCCCTCCCCCTTCGCGGGGGAGGGTGCAGGCCCTCAGGCGTCCCGCTTCTTGCGCTGCGCCAGGGTCCGCAGCCGCAGCGCGTTGAGCTTGATGAAGCCCGCCGCGTCGCGGTGGTCGTAGGCGACGGCGCCTTCCTCGAAGGTGACGAGGTCCTGGTCGTAGAGCGAGTGCGGGCTCGTCCGGCCGATGACGTGGACGCCGCCCTTGTAGAGCTTCAGCCGGACCTCGCCGGTGACCTTCTCCTGGCTCTTGTCGATCAGCGCCTGCAGCATCTCGCGCTCGGGCGAGAACCAGAAGCCGTTGTAGATCAGCTCCGCGTATTGCGGCATGATCTGGTCCTTCAGGTGCGCCGCGCCCCGGTCCAGCGTGATCGACTCGATCGCGCGGTGGGCCGGCAGCAGGATGGTGCCGCCGGGCGTCTCGTACATGCCGCGGCTCTTCATGCCGACGAAGCGGTTCTCGACGAGGTCGAGCCGGCCGATGCCGTTGTCGTGGCCGAGCTGGTTGAGCCTGGCCAGGAGCGAGGCCGGGGACAGCGCCTCGCCGTCGATGGAGACCGCGTCGCCCTTCTCGAAGCCGACGGTGATGATCGTCGGCGTGTCGGGCGCCTCCTCGGGCGAGAGCGTGCGCGAGAAGACGTAGTCCGGCACCTCGTCGGCCGGGTCCTCCAGCACCTTGCCCTCGGAGGAGGCGTGCAGGAGGTTGGCGTCCACCGAGAACGGGCTCTCGCCGCGCTTGTCCTTGGCGATCGGGATCTGATGCGCTTCCGCGAAGGCGATCAGCTGCTCGCGGCTCTTCAGGTCCCATTCGCGCCAGGGGGCGATGACCGTCACGTCGGGCTTCAGGGCGTAGTAGCCGAGCTCGAACCGGACCTGGTCGTTGCCCTTTCCGGTGGCGCCGTGGCAGACCGCGTCGGCGCCGAGGCGCTCGGCGATCTCGATCTGCTTCTTGGCGATCAGCGGCCGGGCGATCGAGGTGCCGAGCAGGTAGACGCCCTCGTAGACCGCGTTGGCGCGGAACATCGGGAACACGTAGTCCCGCACGAATTCCTCGCGCAGGTCCTCGATGAAGATGTTCTCCGGCTTGATCCCGAGCAGCTCCGCCTTGCGGCGGGCCGGCTCCAGCTCCTCGCCCTGCCCGAGATCGGCGGTGAAGGTGATCACCTCGCAGCCGTAGGTCGTCTGCAGCCATTTCAGGATGATCGAGGTGTCGAGGCCGCCGGAATAGGCCAGCACCACCTTGTTCACGGGCTTCTTGTCGGGCTCGGACATGCGGACCTTCGGGTGTTCGCGGCGATGGGCAGGGGCGAGGGACTTGGGGCGATGGACTTGGGGCGAGGGCCTCGGGCGACGGACCGAAGGCGAGGGCCAAGGGCGGCGGGCCGGGGGTTGCGGCGGCTTATCGCGCCGTCCCGAAGCCTGCAACCGGAACGGCCTGCAACCGGCATGCCGGGACGGACGTTCGATCAGGCGTGCGGGGCGTCGCGGACCCTCGTCCACGCGCCCGAGGCCGCCTCGCTCCCGACACCGACGGGTGCGAGATTTGCGTGCCGACATCCAGACCCGGAGAAGCGATCACCATGGCGCGCCAGCCGACCCTCGAGTTCTGGTACGAGTTCGCTTCGACCTATTCCTACCTCGCCGCCGCCCGGATCGAGGGACTGGCCGTGGCGGCCGGCGTCGCCGTGCGCTGGCGCCCGTTCCTGGTCGGGCCGATCTTCGCCTCGCAGGGCTGGACCAGCTCCCCCTTCAACCTCTACCCGGCCAAGGGCCGGAACATGTGGCGCGATTTGGAGCGCGAAGCCGCGCGCTGCGGCCTGCCGCCCGTGCGCCGCCCCGATCCGTTCCCGCAGAACAGCCTCAGCGCGACCCGCGCCGCGATCCTCGGGCAGGACCAGGACTGGCTGGTGCCGTTCTCGAAGGCGGTGTTCGAATCCTGCTTCGCGCACGGCCGCTCGATCGCGGAGCCCGCGGCGGTGGTCGAGATCCTCAACGGCCTCGGCCTCGACGGGACGCAGCAGCTCAAGGCGGCGGCGAGCGAGGCCAACAAGACCAAGCTCCGCGTCGTCGGCGAGGAGGCGCGATCGCGTGGCATCTTCGGCGCCCCGACCTTCCTGACCGACGACGGCGAGCTCTTCTGGGGCAACGACCGGCTCGAGCAGGCGCTGGCCTGGGCCGCCGGCGAGCGGCCGGGCGACATGCGCTGACGAGAATTCGCGCCGAACGGATCCCGCGGCGAAACAATCCGGCCGAAGGCCCCGACATCGCCTGAATCGCCGGGCTGATGCGCGAGCTCGACACCGCCGCCCGGACGCCGCCATGCCCTTGACCCGCCGCCACCTCCTCGCGACCTCGGCCGCCGCCGCCGGCGTCGCCCTCGCCGGGGCCGCCCGCGCCCAGTCCTACGGGCAGCGGGTCGCGGTGACGAGCGACGAGGGCAGGGCGGTCGCCAACTCGGTGCTGCCCGGCGAGATCACCGGGCAGATCGCGTCCCTGCGCGGCGTCACCTATGTCGGCCCGCGCGAGGCCGAGACGACGCTGTACGAGTTCTTCGACTTCAACTGCCCCTACTGCCGCAAGGCCGCCGCCGACGTGATCGCGCTGCACGCCGCCGACCCGGCGCTTCGGATCGGCCTGGTGCAGAACCCGATCCTGTCGCCGCAATCGGCGCAGGCCGCCAAGGTGGCGCTGGCCGTCCAGCGCAAGCTCGGCTCCGAGGCCGCCTGGGCCTTCTACGGCCAGCTGCTCGGCAAGCCCGGCAAGATCGACGGCCCCGGCGCGCTCGCCGCCGGCACCGCGCTCGGCATCGCCGGCCCGGATCTGGAGACGATCGCCGACAGCGACGAGGTCCGCGAGGCGCTCAAGAGCCAGATGCGGATCGCGGCCGATCTCGGCCTCTACGCGACCCCGTCCTACGTGCTCGGCAATGCCGGCATCCTCGGCCATCCGGGCGCGCGCGCGATGGCGAAGATGATCGCCGCCACGCGCCGGTGCGATCGCCTCGCCTGCTGATCGACACCTGCGGATCGCGGCTTTCGCGCAAGCTCGGCCGGAGCGCCGCCGCCGGCCGATCGCCTTGCGCGGCTCCGGTTGCCATGCTAGGCGGTCGCCGCGCCGGCCGAGGGATCTTCATGGTCCCCGACCGCCCGGCACAATCCCATTTCCCGACGGTCTCCGGCCCGGCGCCCTCAGTACGGCGCGGCCCGGTCGGAACCGAAGGGCCAAGGAACAAGAGAGAGCGACGGGTGGCGCAGAACGGTTCCGAGGGTTCCCTGGTCGGCGGCGTGTCGGGTCGATACGCCTCCGCCCTGTTCGATCTCGCCCGTGACGAGCGTCAGGTCGATGCGACGGCCGAGGGCCTGGAGCGCTTCGACGCCCTGCTCAAGGAGAGCGCCGATCTCCGCCGCCTCGTGCGCAGCCCGGTCTTCTCCGGCGAGGAGCAGGCCGCCGCGATCGGCGCGATCCTCGAGAAGGCCGGCATCACCGGCCTGGCCGCCAACTTCATCCGCCTCTCGGCCGCCAACCGCCGCCTGTTCGCGCTGCCCGGCATGATCTCCGCGTTCCGCAGCCTGGTGCGCGAGTCGAAGGGCATCGTCCGCGCCGAGGTCCGGGTGGCGGAGCGTCCCTCCGACGCGGTGCTGGAAGAGATCAAGGCGAGCTTGCGCGACGTCGCCAAGTCCGAGATCGACCTCGACCTGCACGTTGACCCCAGCCTGATCGGCGGCCTCATCGTCAAGATGGGCTCGCGCATGGTCGACGCCTCGCTCCGGACCAAGCTCAACGGCATCCGTCTCGCGATGCGGGAAGCGCGCTAGGCCGTCCGAGAGGACGCTCCGGCTCACGCCATCACACGTAAACACCTGATTCGAACGAACTGAAGGGCCCGACGATGGACATCCGCGCCGCCGAGATCTCCGCGATCCTGAAAGACCAGATCAAGAACTTCGGCGAGGAAGCCGAAGTCTCCGAGGTCGGCCAGGTCCTGTCCGTCGGCGACGGCATCGCCCGCGCCTACGGCCTCGACAACGTCCAGGCCGGCGAGATGGTCGAGTTCGAGTCGGGCGTGCGCGGCATGGCGCTCAACCTCGAGCAGGACAACGTCGGCATCGTGATCTTCGGCTCCGATCGCGACATCAAGGAAGGCCAGACCGTCAAGCGCACCGGCGCGATCGTGGACGTGCCGGTCGGCAAGGCCCTGCTCGGCCGCGTCGTGGACGGCCTCGGCAACCCGATCGACGGCAAGGGCCCGATCCAGTCGACCGAGCGTCGCCGCGTCGACGTGAAGGCGCCGGGCATCATCCCGCGCAAGTCGGTGCACGAGCCGATGGCGACCGGCCTCAAGGCCGTCGACGCCCTGATCCCGGTCGGCCGCGGCCAGCGCGAGCTGATCATCGGCGATCGCCAGACCGGCAAGACCGCGATCGTGCTCGACACGATCCTGAACCAGAAGCCCGGCCACGCCGCGGGCGGCGACGAGACCTCGAAGCTCTACTGCATCTACGTCGCGATCGGCCAGAAGCGCTCCACCGTCGCCCAGTTCGTGAAGGTCCTCGAGGACCAGGGCGCGATGGAGTACTCGATCGTCATCGCCGCCACCGCCTCGGACGCCGCGCCGATGCAGTTCATCGCGCCGTTCGCCGGCTGCGCCATGGGCGAGTACTTCCGCGACAACGGCATGCACGCCGTGATCTCGTACGACGATCTCTCCAAGCAGGCCGTGGCCTACCGCCAGATGTCGCTGCTGCTGCGCCGCCCGCCGGGCCGCGAGGCCTATCCCGGCGACGTGTTCTACCTGCACTCGCGCCTGCTCGAGCGCGCCGCCAAGATGGGCGATGCCGCCGGCAACGGCTCGCTGACCGCCCTTCCGGTCATCGAGACCCAGGCCAACGACGTCTCGGCCTACATCCCGACCAACGTGATCTCGATCACCGACGGCCAGATCTTCCTGGAGACCGACCTGTTCTACCAGGGCATCCGCCCGGCGGTGAACGTCGGCCTCTCGGTCTCGCGCGTCGGCTCCTCGGCCCAGACCAAGGCGATGAAGAAGGTCGCCGGCAAGATCAAGGGCGAGCTGGCGCAGTACCGCGAGATGGCGGCCTTCGCCCAGTTCGGCTCGGATCTCGACGCCTCGACCCAGCAGCTGCTCAACCGCGGCTCGCGCCTCACCGAGCTCCTGAAGCAGCCGCAATTCTCGCCGCTGAAGATGGAAGAGCAGGTCGCGGTGATCTACGCCGGCGTCAACGGCTACCTCGACAAGATGCCGGTGGCGAAGGTCCGCCCGTTCGAGGACGCGCTGCTCTCCGCGCTGCGCTCCAAGCACGCCGACCTGCTCTCCACCATCCGCGACTCGAAGGACCTGTCGGACGACAGCGCCGCCAAGCTGAAGAGCGTGGTCGAGGGCGTGGCCAAGTCGCTCGCGAACTGAGAACCCGCCGCATCGGGCGCCCGGCGACGGGCGCCCGGTCGTGAACAGGCCCTGAGAGACCGGACCACCCGATGGCGAGTTTGAAGGATCTGCGCAACCGCATCACTTCGGTGAAGGCGACGCAGAAGATCACCAAGGCGATGCAGATGGTCGCCGCCGCGAAGCTGCGGCGCGCCCAGACGGCCGCCGAGAGCGGCCGGCCCTACGCCGAGAAGATGGCGGCCGTGCTCGGCAACCTCGCCGGGAACCTCGTCGGCGGCGTCGGCGCCCCGAAGCTGCTGGCCGGCACCGGCAAGGACCAGACGCACCTGCTGATCGTCTGCACGGGCGACCGCGGCCTGTGCGGCGCCTTCAACTCGTCGATCGCGCGCCTGGCGCGGGCCCATGCCGACAAGCTCACGGCCGAGGGCAAGACCGTCAAGATGATGACGGTCGGCAAGAAGGGCCTCGACCAGCTGCGCCGCCAGTTCCGCGAGCAGATCGTCGAGAGCCAGGACATCCGCGGCAACCGCCCGGTGGACTACCCCTTCGCCGCCGAGATCGCCGACAAGATCCTGACCCGGTACGAGGCCGGCGAGTTCGACGTCGCGACGCTGTTCTTCTCCGAGTTCCGTTCGGTGATCTCGCAGATCCCGACGGCGCAGCGGCTGATCCCGGCGGAGCTGCCCGAGGGCGTGGCCAGCACCACCGGCGCGCCGGCCGACTCGGCCCTGGAGTTCGAGCCGTCCGAGGAAGCGATCCTCGAGACGCTGCTGCCGAAGAACCTCACGGTCCAGGTCTACCGGGCGCTCCTGGAGAACGCGGCCTCCGAGCAGGGCGCCCGCATGAGCGCCATGGATTCCGCGACCCGCAACGCGGGCGAGATGATCAAGAAGCAGACGCTGATCTACAACCGCACGCGTCAGGCGATGATCACCAAGGAACTCATCGAGATCATCTCGGGCGCCGAAGCCCTCTAAGCGCCCTCACCGGCGCACCGACCGCATACCTTTCAAGGGCACGCAATCATGGCAAACACCGCTCTCCCCGGCGCCGGCTCCAACAAGGTCGGCAAGATCACCCAGGTCATCGGCCCCGTCGTCGACGTCCAGTTCGACGGCCACCTGCCGGAGATCCTGAACGCGCTCGAGACCAAGAACAACGGCGCCCGCCTCGTTCTCGAAGTCGCCGCCCAGCTCGGCGAGAGCACCGTGCGCTGCATCGCGATGGACACTTCCGAGGGCCTGACCCGCGGGCAGGAATGCACCGACACGGGTTCGCCGATCATGGTGCCGGTCGGCCACAACACGCTCGGCCGCATCATGAACGTCATCGGCGAGCCGATCGACGAGGCCGGCCCGATCCAGTCCGACAGCCTGCGCGCCATCCACCAGCCGGCGCCGGACTACACCGACCAGTCGACCGAGTCGCAGATCCTCGTCACCGGCATCAAGGTGGTCGACCTGCTCGCTCCCTACGCCAAGGGCGGCAAGATCGGCCTGTTCGGCGGCGCCGGCGTCGGCAAGACCGTGCTGATCATGGAGCTGATCAACAACATCGCCAAGGTGCACTCGGGCTACTCGGTCTTCGCCGGCGTCGGCGAGCGCACCCGCGAGGGCAACGATCTCTACCACGAGATGATCGAGTCCAAGGTCAACATGGACCCGAAGGAGCATAACGGCTCGGCCGAGGGCTCCAAGTGCGCGCTGGTCTACGGCCAGATGAACGAGTCGCCCGGCGCCCGCTCGCGCGTCGCGCTCACCGGCCTCACCATCGCCGAGGACTTCCGCGACCAGGGCCAGGACGTGCTGTTCTTCGTGGACAACATCTTCCGCTTCACCCAGGCCGGCTCGGAAGTGTCGGCGCTGCTCGGCCGCATCCCGTCCGCGGTGGGCTACCAGCCGACGCTGGCCACCGACATGGGCGCCCTGCAGGAGCGCATCACCACCACCAACAAGGGCTCGATCACCTCGGTGCAGGCGATCTACGTGCCGGCCGACGATCTGACCGATCCGGCGCCTGCCGCCTCCTTCGCCCACTTGGACGCGACCACGACGCTGTCGCGCTCGATCGCCGAGAAGGGCATCTACCCGGCGGTGGACCCGCTCGACTCGACCTCGCGCATGCTCTCGCCGGCGATCCTCGGCGAGGAGCACTACGAGGTGGCCCGCAAGGTCCAGCAGACGCTGCAGCGCTACAAGTCGCTCCAGGACATCATCGCCATCCTCGGGATGGACGAGCTGTCGGAAGAGGACAAGCTGACCGTGGCCCGCGCCCGCAAGATCGAGCGCTTCTTCTCGCAGCCGTTCTCGGTGGCCGAGATCTTCACCGGCTCGCCGGGCATCCAGGTGCCGCTGGAAGACACCATCAAGGGCTTCAAGGGCCTCGTCGAGGGCAAGTACGACGACCTGCCGGAGGCGGCCTTCTACATGGTCGGCACCATCGAGGACGCCCAGGCCAAGGCCAAGAAGCTGAAGGCCGCCTGAGGTCTTGAACGGCAAGATCGTCCTTCTGCTCGTCGGCCTCCTGGCCGGCGGCCTCGTCGGCTACGTCACGCGGCCCGAGGCGGCCGAGCTCAAGATCGGGCCGCTCTCGGTCGAGGTGCAGGGCGACCGCCCGGCCGGTGCCCGGGGCGGCGAGCTGACCACCGGTCAGATGCAGCATATCGGCCTGTTCGCCGGCATCGGCGCTCTGGTCGGCTTCGGCCTCGGCTTCGCCACGGACCGGCGCAGGGCCTAACCTCTCAGGTCGGCACGCAGCCTTCAGCAGGCCGCGTGCCGGGAATGACAAACGTCGGGATTCCGAGCGCATGGCCACCTTCCACTTCGATTTCGTCGGCCCCGAGCGGTCGCTGTATTCCGGCGAGGTCGAGTCGGTGCAGCTTCCCGGCACCGAGGGCGAGATGACCGTCCTCGCCGGCCACGCTCCAGTGCTGACCTCGCTCCGCGTCGGCGTGATCGTGGTCACCGAGCGCGCCAACAGCGGCAAGCGCATCTACGTCCGCGGCGGCTTCGCCGACATCGGCCCGACCGGGGTGACGGTGCTGGCCGAGCGCGCGGCGCCGATCGAGGAGCTGACCCCGGAATCCCTCGACCGCGACATCGAGGCGGCCGAGCTGCAGCGCGACGCCACCGAGGACCTGCAGAAGCGCGAGGAGCTGAACGGCCAGATCGTCCAGCTCCAGGAGACCAAGAACCTCCTCAAGCTCTGAGCCGTTCGCCGCTCTCGGCCGAGGCTCCCGAAGCCCGCTCGAACCGCCGTCACCGGTGCGGTTCGGCGGGCTTTTCCATGTCGAGGACGTGCGCGATTAGCGCCTCGGCCGCTTCCGGGCCGACGGGACAGCCCTGGTCGAGCCAGCGCCGGCGCGCCGCCGCCAGGGCGAGCCCGATCCGCGGCCCGGCCGGGATGCCGCGGGCGACGAGGATCGCGCCGGTCACCGGCAGGACCGGGGCCGGGCCGTCCTTCATGTCCCGCCAGGCAGCCGCGGCGTCGGCCCCGATCACCGGCCGCGGCTCGCCGGCGACGACGGCCAGCGCCGCCCCCAGGGCCGCCGTTCCGTGCTCGGCCGCGAGCGCCCGCAGCGCCGGAATGTCGATCACGGCCCGGGTCTTCAAGGCGGCTAGGGCGCGGGCATAAGCCTCGAGGGCGACGTGCTCGGCCTTGGACAGGCGCAGGCTCTCGGCGAGGCGCTCGGCATCGGCCCGCGTCGTCACGGAAAGGGCGGCGAGCCGGTGGATCGTCGGAGCGCCGGCCGCGATCGCGCGCGACAGACGCCCCCTCTCGGCGACGCCCCCGGTGATGCGGGCCAGGAGGCCGGTCTCGGCGAGGACATCGACCGCCTCGAGCGCACGCGGCGCGGCCAGAAGCTTCAGGAATTCCGATCGCACGCGCTCCCGCGACAGGCCGTCGAGGGCCGCCCGCGCGGCGATGCAGGCGGCGAGCGCGTCCGCGTCCGGTCGGCCCTCGCCGAAGCGGGCATGGAAGCGGAAGAAACGGAGGATGCGCAGGGCGTCCTCGCGGATCCGGGTCGCGGGGTCCCCGATGAAGTGGACGCGGGCGGCCGCGAGGTCGGCGCGGCCGCCGGTGGTGTCGTGCAGCGTGCCGTCGGCCCCGAGCGAGAGCGCGTTGACCGTGAAGTCCCGCCGCTCGGCGTCGCGCACGAAGTCGCGGCCGAAGCGGACGACCGCGTGCCGCCCGTCGGTCTCGACGTCCTCGCGCAGGGTCGTGACCTCGACTGGTCGGCCGGCGACGACCAGCGTGACGGTGCCGTGCTCGATCCCGGTCGGAACCGCCTTGAGGCCCGTCGCCCGCGCGCGGGCGATCACGGCGTCGGGCAGCAGCGTCGTCGCCAGGTCGATGTCGGCGGCGTCGATCCCGAGGAACGCGTCGCGGACGCAGCCGCCGACGAGGCGGGTCTCCTCGCCGGCCTGGTCCAGGGCGCCGAGCGCCGCCCGCACCTCCGGCCTGGCGAGCAGCCGTGCCGGGCCCTCGGGGTCGAGGGTGCGCATCAGCGGAACTCGCCCGGCACCAAGCGGCCGTTCTCCATGTGGGTCGGCACGAAGCCGGCGGCATGGCGCTCGGAGAACAGGCCCGAGGCGACCATCGAGGCGATCACCACGGCCAAGCCGGCCAGGACGAGGCGGAAGGCCTGCGCGTCCCAGTGCGCCCGCTGCAGCGGGTTGCGGCCGACGAGCAGCAGGTAGGCGAAGAACAGCCCGAAGGGCAGCAGGAAGAGCCCGAACTCCTCCACGAAGCGACGCAGCATGGCACCCGATCGTTGGGCGCGGGCGATCCCCGCGCGGCTTAAGATTGGGCCTTCGGCCGCCCGAAATCGAGCCGTTCGGCGAGGTTGTGCAGGATGCCCGCTGTCACACCCCAGATCAGCCGCTCGCCGTAGGGGAGGGCGTAGAATCGCCGCTCGCGCCCCTGCCACACCCGCATCCGCAGCTCGTAGTGCGCGCGGTCGGCGAGCACCGCCAAGGGCACCTCGAAGATCGCGTCGACCTCGGCCGGGTTCGGCGCGAGGCGCGCCTGCGGGTCGATCAGACCGATCACCGGCGCCACCAGGAACCCAGTGCCGGACAGGTAGGGATCGAGGTAGCCCAGCATCCGCACGCGCTCCGGCGACAGGCCGATCTCCTCCTCGGCCTCGCGCAAGGCCGCCGCGTGCGGGCTCGCATCGGTCGGGTCGATCTTGCCGCCGGGCAGCGCGACCTGGCCGGAATGGTCGCGCAGGTGGGCGGCGCGCTGCGTCAGCACGATCGCGAGGCCGGTATCGCGCGCGACGACCGGCACCAGCACGGCCGCCCGGCGATGGGGCGGCGGCGGGATCACGGCGCTGCCGTCGGGCTCCAGGCTGTGGTCGCCGCGCGGGTTCGAGGTCGGGTCGTCCGGCCCGGGCGGGTCGCGCGCGAGACGCGCTTCGGCGCGCGCCAGGAAGTCGGCGAGGTCCGCGTCGTGGGTCGGGCTGCCCACGATGCTCACGCCGCATCGGCCGGGGCGATGCGGTGGAAGCGGCCGCCGGCGGCGATCCCGAGCCAGGGGGCGCCGTCGAGGTCGCGTTCCTCGGCCAGGGCGACGAGGTCGTAGGTGAGCGCCCGCGTCACCAGCGCCCAGAGGCCGCGGCGGACGTGGAGATAGGGCTTGAGCGCCCCGGCCTCGCCTTGCGCGAAGCGGAGCTCGTGCTCGGCGTCGACGGGCACGAGGTCGTCGACGTTGGTGCGGAAGCTGATGCGGCGCGCCTCGCCCGCGCCGTCGACCGCCATCTCGACGGCGACGAAGGCCGCATCCTCCACCACGATCGAGACCTTCTCCACCGGCGTGACCAGGACGGTGGTGCCGTCGGGCTCGCGCCGCAGGATCGAGGCGAAGAGCTTGACCATCTTCGGGCGGCGGATCGGCGTGCCCGCGTGGAACCACGTGCCGTCGGCGGCGATGCGCATGTCGATCGCCCCGCAATCGGGCGGGTTCCAGGTCTCGACCGGCGGCAGGCCGCGCCTGGGCAGGTCGGCCAGGGCCGCGCCGAGGCGGCTCAGGGTCGGATCGTCTGAGATGGTCATGGCGCTCTCAGATAGCGTCGCCGGTCGGTCCGGGAACGGGGGGCGCCTCCGGGCGCCGGCGCAGGATCTTCCAGACGCCGGAGGCGACGCCGACGACGCGCGCCGCGTGCCGAAGCTCGCAGCGCAGGAAGACGAGCGAGCCGGTGCGCTTGATCACCTCCGGCGCCACGGTGATCCAGTCGCCCAGCCGCGCGGTGTCGACGAACTGCATCTCCATCTGGATCGTCACGCAGTTCGCCCCGTCGGCCGCCCGCATCGCGGTCTCGCCCAGCGCCCGGTCGGCGAAGCTCATCAGCATCCCGCCGTGGACGACGCCGATCAGGTTGGCGTGCTTGTCGGCGGCCCGGAACGCGTAGGCGCCGTCGCGGACGTAGACCGGGCCGACATGGGCGATGAAGCCGGTGTCGTGGATCAGCGTCCAGCCGTCGCCCTCGGGCTGCCCGGCTTCGGGATTCTGCGGTTCTTCGGTCGGCATGCGGGCGGAGTCTCGATCTCGCGGCGGGCGGTGGCGCCCGGCTTCGTGTCACGGTCGCATCGCGCCCGCCGCCTGTCACCTGTCACCTGTTACCTGCCGTTCGCGCTCATGTGCCGCGCGGCTTGGCGCGGCGGGTCGGCGGCGCCTCCAGCGGGTTCTCCGGCCAGGGGTGGCGCGGATAGCGGCCGCGCATCTCGGTGCGCACGGCGCTCCAGGAGCCGCGCCAGAAGCCCGGGAGGTCGCGGGTGATCTGCACCGGACGGTGGCCGGGCGAGAGCAGGTGGAGCACGAGCGGCGCCCGGCCGATGGTCGGATGCGTCGCCAGCCCGAACAGCTCCTGCACCCGCACGGCCAGGACGGGGCCGCCCTCGGCCTCGTAGTCGATCGGGATCCGCGAGCCGGTCGGCACCTCGACATGGGTCGGTGCCTCGGCGTCGAGGCGGGCCCGGAGGGGCCAGGGCAGCAGTCCCTGCAGCGCCTCGCCGAGGTCGCTGGCGGTGACGGCGTCGAGGCCGAGGCGGCCGAGGAGGGCGGGCGCGAGCCAGTCCTCGACCGTCCCGGCGAGGGCGCCGTCCGCCAGATCGGGCCAGTCGTCGCCTTCCGCCGCACGCAGGAACGCGATGCGGGCGCGCCACTGCGTCAGCGCCGGGGTCCAGGGCAGGCGCTCGAGGCCGAGCCCGGCGATGCCGCGGGCGAGGACCTTGGCTGAGTCGAGATCCGGCGGAACCGGGCGCGTGCGCTCGCCGAGCGTGACGGCGCCGAGACGGCGCAGGCTGCGGGCCCGCAGCGCCCGTGCCGCCGCGTCGAAGGTCACCTGCGTGACGCCCTCGATCCGGTCGGCGAAGCCGGCCTCGATCGCGTCGAGGTCGATCGCGGCGGCGGCGAGGATGCGGGCGTTGCCGGCGGCGCCGACGATGTCGGCGATGACGAGGAACGGCTCGCGGGCGAGCGGGGAGGCGGAGTCGAGGCGCCCGGCCCGGCCGTTGGCCATCACGAACTCGCCCTCGCGCCCGCGCGCCTTCGCGACCCGGTCGGGATAGGCCAGCGCCAGCAACGATCCGGCGCTCGGCTCGGGAGCCTCGCGATCGCCGGATGCCGCGGCCGACCGTGCCCAGCCCTGCGCCATCCGGCGCATGTCGGCGGCGCGCTGGCCGCGGTCGCGGCGGAAGCGCTCGACCCGGTCGGCGAGGTCGACCGCGTCGCCGCCGAGGCCGCGCTCGACCAGGACGGCGGCGAGGTCGGCGGCGGCCGCCGCGGCGCCGAGGCCGGCGGCGGCGACCACCATGCGGGCGAGTCGCGGCGGCAGGGGGAGGGCGCGCAGGCGCCGCCCGGTCTCGGTGAGGCGCCCGTCCGCGTCGATCGCATCGAGGTCGCGCAGCATCGCGCGCGCCTCCTTCAGGGCGGGCGCCGGCGGCGGGTCGAGGAAGGCGAGGGTGCCGGGATCGGTCACGCCCCACTCGGCGCAATCGAGCACGAGGCCGGCCAGGTCCGCCGAGACGATCTCGGGGCGGGTGAACGGCTCGAGCGCGCTGGTTCCGGCCTCGGCCCAGAGCCGCCAGCACACGCCGGGCTCGGTCCGGCCCGCGCGGCCGCGGCGCTGGTCGACCGAGGCGCGGGAGGCGCGCGCGGTCACCAGCCGGGTCAGCCCGAGCCCGGGTTCGTAGACCGGCACCCGCGCGAGGCCGGAATCGACCACGATGCGCACGCCCTCGATCGTCAGCGAGGTCTCGGCGATGCTGGTGGCCAGCACCACCTTGCGCGCGCCGGGTGCGGCCGGCGACACCGCCCGGTCCTGCTCGGCCGGCATCAGCGCGCCGTAGAGCGGCGCGACCGCGACCTCGGGCCCGACGCGGCCTTCCAGCGCCGCGGCGACGCGGCGGATCTCGCCCTGGCCCGGCAAGAAGGCCAGGACCGAACCCGGATCGGCCCGCAGCGCACGTAGAATCGCGTCCGTCATCGCGTCCTCGATCCGGCGGTTCGGATCGCGGTCGGCGTAGCGGGTCTCCACCGGAAAGGCGCGTCCCTCGGACGCCACGACCGGCGCGTCGCCGAGCAGGCGCGCGACGCGGGCGCCGTCGAGCGTCGCCGACATGACCAGGATGCGCAGGTCGTCGCGCAAGCCGGCCTGCGCGTCGAGGGCGAGGGCGAGGCCGAAATCGGCATCGAGCGAGCGCTCGTGGAATTCGTCGAACAGCACCGCGCCGATGCCGGACAGTTCCGGGTCGTCGAGGATCATGCGGCCGAAGACCCCCTCGGTCACGACCTCGATCCGGGTGCGGCCCGAGATCTTCGAGCCGAGCCGGACGCGCAGGCCGACGGTGTCGCCGACGCGCTCGCCCAGGGTGCCGGCCATGCGATCGGCCGCGGCACGCGCAGCGAGACGGCGCGGTTCCAGCACGATGATCTTGCCGGAGCCGAGCCAGGGCGCGTCGAGGAGGTCGAGCGGCACCTGCGTCGTCTTGCCGGCACCCGGCGGAGCGACCAGCACGGCGGCGTTCGAGGATGCCAGCGCCGCGCGCAGGGCGGGAAGCGCCGCATCGATTGGCAGGGGGCTGAGCGGGGACAGAGCAGACGTCGGGGCGGATGGCATCGCGATCGTCCTACCGTGACGATCGGGCGGCGTTACGATTCAAGCCCGCGAACAATCCCGATTTAGCCAAGAAATTAATCCCCCTTCGACGGCACGATTCCACGGCCGATGCCTGGAACGACTTGAGACGCTTGAACTTATAGCCCGGCAGCGCATGAGCGCGGACTGGAGAATTCTTGATGACACGTCTTTCCTTGACCCTTGCGACCGGACTGCTTCTCGGCGGCCTCGGCCTGGGGTCGATCTCCGTCTCCGCCGCGCCCGCGATGCCGCAGGCCGGCATCGTCGCCGGCAGCACGACAGACGCGGTCGCCTATCGCCGCCACTACCGTCATCACCACTCCACCAAGGCCGAGCGCATGATGCGCCGCCGTAATACCATGCGCCACGGGAACCCGAATGCGCGCAACCCGGCGATGCGCGGCTACCAGCAGAACCTCGGCAACACGGTCGGCGGCCCGCGCTACTGATCGATCCGCCTCGAAGCGATGCGAGGAAGCCGGCGCCCCATGGCGCTGGCTTCCTTCGTTCGTCGCGTCGCCGGCAGCGTCCGGCCTTCTCCCCAGCGATCCGGCGGGCGGCCGCTGATCAAACCCGGACGCGTCTGCTAAGAGCCGTCTCATGGCCCGCAGCTCAGCCCGAAACCTCGCCGACGTCGCCGGATCAGGCACCGCGGAGGTCGCCGGCCCGACGCCGATGATGGCGCAGTACATCGAGATCAAGGCCGCCAACCCGGACTGCCTGCTGTTCTACCGGATGGGCGACTTCTACGAGCTGTTCTTCTCCGATGCCGAGACGGCCTCGCGGGCGCTCGGCATCGTCCTGACCAAGCGCGGCAAGCACGGCGGCGCCGACATCCCGATGTGCGGCGTGCCGGTGGAGCGCGCCGACGACTATCTGAGCCGGCTGATCGGGCTCGGGCACCGGGTCGCGGTCTGCGAGCAGACCGAGGATCCGGCCGAGGCCAAGCGCCGGGGCCCGAAATCGGTGGTCCGCCGCGAGGTCGTGCGCCTCGTCACCCCCGGCACCATCACCGAGGACCGTCTGCTCGATCCGGGCAGCGCCAACCTGCTTCTGGCGGTCGGCCGTCGCAAGGTCTCGGACACGGCCTTCGCCTACGGGCTCGCGGCGATCGACATCTCCACCGGGCGCTTCGCCCTGAGCGAGGTTGCGGGCGCCGACCTTGCCGGCGCGATCGCCCGCCACGATCCGCGCGAGATCGTCCTGTCAGAGGCCATCCACACCGATCCGGCGCTCGCCCGGCTCTGGGCCGAGACGCGGGCGGCGGTGGTGCCCCTGGCCCAGGCGGAGCTGGAGCCGGCCTCGGCCGAGCGCCGCATCCGCGAGCAGTACGGCGTCGCGACGCTCGACGGCTTCGGCGCCTTCACCCGGGCCGAGATCGCCGCCGCCGGAGCGGCGCTGCTCTACGTCGCGCGCACCCAGCTCGCCGCCCGCGCGCCCCTGAGCGTGCCGACCCGCGAGGAGGCCGGGACGACGCTGGCGATCGACGCGGCGACGCGCGCGAACCTCGAGCTCACGCGCACGCTCTCGGGCGAGCGGGCAGGCAGCCTCCTCGACGCGATCGACCGGACCGTCTCGGCCAACGGCGCGCGGCTCCTGGCCGAGCATCTGGCCGGGCCGCTCACCGACCTCGCCGCCATCGCGCGGCGACACGAGGCGGTGGCGCGGCTGGTGGAGGATCGCGCCCTGCGCGCGACGCTGCGCGACGCGCTCGCCCGCGCGCCCGACCTCGCCCGCGCGCTGGCCCGCACCGGCCTCGGCCGCGCCGGCCCGCGCGACCTCGCCGCGATCCGCGACGGGCTCGACGTGGCGCTGGCGCTCGGCGCGCGCCTGTCGGACGGACGCGACCTGCCGGAGGATCTGGCGCGGCTCTCCGGCATCCTCGCCCACGCCGACCGCGACCTGGTCGAGACGCTGCGCGCGAGCCTCGCCGACGAGCTGCCGCTCAACCGCCGCGACGGCGGATACGTCCGCGCCGGCTACCATCCCGACATCGACGAGGCCCGCCTGCTCGGGAGCGACTCGCGCAAGGTCGTGGCGGCCCTGCAGGCGCGCTACGCCGAGGAGACCGGGTGCCGCACGCTGCGGATCAAGCACAACGGCCTGCTCGGCTACTTCATCGAGGTGCCGCAATCGGTCGGCGAAGCCTGCCTGAAGGGCCTGATGCGCGACTTCGTGCATCGCCAGACCATGGTCGACGCCATGCGCTTCACCAGCGTCGAGCTCGGCGCGCTGGAGCAGAAGATCTCCGGGGCCGCCGAGCGGGCGCTCGCCCTGGAAGGTGCCGTGTTCGACGACCTCGCCGCCCGCATCGTCGCGCAGGCCGAGGCGATCGGCGGCATCGCCGAGGCCCTGGCCGCCCTCGACGTGGCCGCGAGCCACGCCGAGCTTGCGGTGGAGCTCGACTGGCGCCGGCCGCAGGTCGACGCGTCGCTGAGCTTCGTCATCGCGGGCGGCCGCCATCCGGTGGTCGAAGCGGCCCTGCGCAAATCCGGCGCGGCCTTCATCGCCAACGATTGCGACCTCTCGGGCGAGGGGCGCGGCCGCATCCGGCTGATCACCGGCCCGAACATGGGCGGCAAGTCGACCTACCTGCGCCAGAACGCCCTGATCGCCGTGCTCGCGCAGATCGGCGCCTTCGTGCCGGCGCTCCAGGCCCGGATCGGCCGCGTCGACCGCCTGTTCTCCCGGGTCGGCGCCGCCGACGACCTCGCGCGAGGGCAATCGACCTTCATGGTCGAGATGGTCGAGACGGCCGCGATCCTGAACCAGGCGACCCGGCACTCGCTGGTGATCCTGGACGAGATCGGGCGCGGAACCGCGACCTATGACGGGCTCTCGATCGCCTGGGCCTGCCTCGAGCACCTGCACGAGACGAACGCCTGCCGCGCGCTGTTCGCCACCCATTTCCACGAGCTGACCGCCCTGGGCCAGCGGCTGGCGCGGCTCGACAACGCCACCCTGAAGGTCGCCGAGCACCGGGACGGCGTGGTCTTCCTGCACGAGGTGGTGCCGGGGGTGGCGGAGCGCAGCTACGGGCTCCAGGTGGCGCGGATCGCGGGCCTTCCGGGCAGCGTCGTCGCGCGGGCCGGCGCGATCCTGAAGGGGCTGGAGAAGGCCGAGCGCGAGCGCCCCAGCCGTCCGCGCATCGACGACCTGCCGTTGTTCGCGAGCCTTGCCCCGCCCCCTCTGCCGGAACCGGCGGTCGAGGCGGACGACGCGCTCGGCCTGCTGCTGGACGCGATCGACCCGGACGCGCTGACGCCGCGCGAGGCGATGGAGGCGCTCTACCGGCTCAAGCGCGAGCGCGAGGCGGCCGCCGGCTGAGCCCGGCTCAACCGGGCGCGCGGAAGAACCCGTCCGGGCAGGGCGGGGCCGGGACGCGCCCGGCGCGGCAGCCGGCCACGTAGTCGAGGGTGCTTGCCACGACCCGCTCGGAATAGGGCTTGGAGATCACGCCGAAGGCGCCCGCGAAGTCGTCGGGGATGCGCTTGGCGTTGGCGGTCATGAACACCACCGTCGTGCGCGGGTCGGCGCTGAGCGCGCGGGCGACGTCGACGCCGGTCGGCCCGTCGACGAGGTGGATGTCGACGAGCGCGATGTCGGGTGCGGTGGACTGCCCGAGCGCGATCGCCTCGGTCGAGCTGGCGGCGATGCCGACCGTGACGTAGCCGAGGTCGTCGAGCAGGAACTCGAGCTCGAGGGCGATCAGCGCCTCGTCCTCGACCACGAGGATGCGCAGGGCCGGGGCGCTCACGCGTCCTCCGCCAGGGGAATGTCGATCTCGACGACGGTGCCCGGCGCCCGATCGCGCCACGTGATCGTGCCGCGCAGCTGCCGCACCACCATCTCGACGAGGTTCCGGCCGAAGCCCGCCGGGTTCACCGGCCCCGCATCGAGGCCGACGCCGTCGTCCTCGATCGTGAGGTGCATGCCGGCGTCGGTGCGCTGCGCGGTGATGCCGATGCGGCCGCTCCGGTTCTCGGGAAAGGCGTGGCGGACGGCGTTGGTCGCCAGCTCGTGGATCATAAGGGCGAGCGGCGCGGCCATCGCGGCGGAGACGGCGATCGAATCGATCCGCGCCTCGACCCGGGTCCGCTCCGCATCGAGCCCGGCGTTGAGATCGGACAGGAAGTCGTCGGTGAAGTCCGACAGGTTGAACTTGGTGACGTCGCCGGCCGAGTAGAGCATGCGGTGGGCGGTCGAGAGCGCGCCGATGCGCTCGGCCATGCTCGAGAGCGCATCGCGCGCCTCGCCCTCGGGCGTGCGCCGGGCCTTCAGCAGCATCAGCGACGAGATCACCTGGAGGTTGTTCTTGACCCGGTGATCGACCTCGTGGAGCAGGGCGGTCTTCTGCTCGAGGGCCGCCTGCAGGTCGGCGGTGCGCTGCCCGACCTGGCGCTCCAGCTCGTCGTTGGTGCCGCGCATCGCCTGCTCGACGGTGCGCTTGTCGGTCATGTCGGCCTGCGCGGCGAAGAAGAACGTCACCCGTCCGTCGGCGTTTCGCACCGGGTTGACGGTCATGCTGTTCCAGAAGGCGGTACCGTCCTTGCGGTAGTTCAGGAGCTCGCACTCGATCGGCTCGGCCGCCTCGAGCGCGGCGCGCAGGCGCGCGACCTCCGACGCGTCCGTGCCGGCGCCCTGCAGCATCCGGCAATTGCGCCCGAGAAGCTCGTCGCGGTCGTAGCCGGTCAACTTCAGGAAGGCCTCGTTCACCCAGACGATCGGGTTGTTGTCGTGCGTCGCCCCCGTGAGCAGCATCGGCGTCGGGCTCGAATCGAACGCCCGCGCGAATGTCGCCGGAGCGAGCGGATAATCCGCCTGATCGCTGGTCTCCATCATCCTGTAACCGATCGGTACGCGAGGAGCCTCGAGGCAGGGATGGCCGCCGCGCCGGGCCAGCGCGGCAGACCGTTGCGAGCGGAACGGCTACGCTCGCATCATCCGAACAGGTACGCAGGGGCAAGGTTCCCGCCCCGCCCCGCTTGTACCCAGGCAAATGTGCGATGTCGCGTTAAGCAGACATCGACCATGATCCGGCCGCCGCACCCCGCACGGATCGCCCCCGACGCGGGGGGGCGGCGCAAGGCTGCCACGATTCTCACGGATCAAGGCGGAAGGGCGTCAAGGAGTTCCACCGCATGGCCATGGACACCGCACCCGACAAGCCCGCACGACGGCTGCGGGCCCGCGACCTCGTCGAGGATCGGCGCATCGTCCTGATGCTGGCGCTCGGCTTCTCCTCGGGGCTGCCGCTGCTCCTGGTGCTCGGGACGTTCACCCTGCGGCTCGCCTTCTCGGACATCAACGTCAAGGCGATCGGCCTGTTCAGCTACGTGGCGCTACCGTACTCGCTGAAGTTCCTGTGGGCGCCGATGATCGACCGGATCGACGTTCCGGTGCTGAGCGCTCGTCTTGGGCGCCGCCGCGCCTGGATGGTGACGACGCAGGTCGCGGTGGCGCTCTGCCTGGTGCTGATGGCCTTCGCCGATCCGCAGACGAGCCTCGCGCTGCTCGGCCTCGGCGCCTTCCTCGTCGCCTTCTGCGCCGCGACCCAGGACGTGGTCGTCGACGGCTGGCGCATCGACGCCGCCGGCACCGACTTCCAGGGCATCCTCGCGGCGACTTCGAACCTCGGCTACCGCCTCGGCCTGATCACGGCGGGCGCCGGCGCGCTGTTCATCGCCTCCGACAAGGGCTGGACCTTCGCCTACCTGACGATGGCGGCCCTGATGCTCGTCGGCCTGATCGCGGCCCTGCTCGCGCCTGCCTTCGACACCCGGCGCCCCGAGCCGGCGGCCGCAGCCGCGCAGACGCCGAAGGCGGCCGGGACGCGGCTGTTGTCGATCCGCCAGGCCGTGCTGGAGCCCCTAGTCGAGTTGCACGGCCGGATGGGGCCGGCCCTGTGGGGCGTGCTGGTGCTGGTCGCGCTCTACCGCATGCCGGATTTCGTCTCCGGCGTGATGGCGAGCCCGCTGTACCGGACGCTGGGCTTCGACCTGAAGGAGATCGCCACCGTCACCAAGCTCTACGGCATCTGGGTCGGCATCGCGGGCGGGTTCGCGGGCGGCTGGGCGATGGCGCGATTCGGGATGTTCCCGACGCTGCTGGCCGGCGCCTTCCTCGCCGCCGCCTCGCACCTCTCCTTCGCCTGGCTGTCGACCGGCGGGCCGGAGGTCTGGCGGCTGACGGTGGCGATCTCGATCGAGAACTTCTGCGGCTCCTTCGCCGGCATCGCGCTGATCGCCTACATGTCGAGCCTGACCACCCCCGGCTACGCGGCGACGCAGTACGCCCTGTTCTCCTCGCTCTACGCGCTGCCGGGCAAGCTCGTCGCGGGCACCGCCGGCTACATCGTCGCCGCCTTCGGCTACCCGACCTTCTTCGTCCTGACCTCTGCGGTCGGCATCCCGGTGGTGCTGCTCTGCCTCGCCGTCGGCAGAACGCCGAGCCGCAGGCCCGTGCCGGCCTCGGGCGACGCGGGGATGGCCGCCGCGGGCGGGCACGGGAACCCTCCCGGGCCCGTCCCGCTTCCTACCGGTTCGCCGGGCGTGCCCCTGAGAACCCAGGCTTGAGGAGGAATGCATGAGCGATATCGCGCTGACCGGTGAGGTCCTTCCGGCCGCTACCGAGTCCATCGAGCGTCCCTTGAGCGAGGCGGACCTCGCGGCATTGCGCCGGTCCGTCCGCGCCCTGGAGCAGCCGGGCCTCGCCGCCCGGCTCTCGGCCGCCGCCGGCGCTCCCCTCGACATGATCGGCCGGTCCCTGCCGGCCCCGGTGACCGAGGTCGTCGGGCGCTCGACCGAGGCGGCGATGCGCGGGGCGCTGCGCGTCGCGCTCAAGACCCTGCCGAAGGTCGCGGTCGCGCCGGCCGCCGGCACCGAGATCGAGAGCGTCGCCGTCAAGCCGGAGGGACGCCTCGGCGCGCTGCTCGGCAGCCTGACCGGATCGAGCACCTTCAACCACAAGGCCATGGCCGCGCTGTCGGGGGCGTTCGGAGGCGCCTTCGGCCTCGCGACGCTGGCCGTCGAGCTGCCGGTCTCGACCACCCTGATGCTGCGCTCGATCGCCGAGATCGCGCGGGAGGAGGGCGAGGACCTCGACGACCCGGAGGGTGCGCTCGCCTGCGTCCAGGTCTTCGCGCTGGGCGGAAAGGGCGATGCGGCGGGCGCGGCCGAGGGCACCGGCCTGACCGAGAGCGGCTACTTCGCGGTGCGCGCAGCCCTCGCCAAGACGATGGCGGAGGCCGCCCGCTACGCCGGGAGCAAGACGCTGCTCGACCAGTCGGCGCCGGCGCTGATCCGCTTCACCGCGCAGATCGCGGCGCGCTTCGGCATCGTGGTCTCGCAGAAGGTCGCCGCGCAGGCGGTGCCGGTGCTGGGCGCGTTCGGCGGCGCGGCGGTCAACACCGCCTTCATGAGCCACTTCCAGTCGATGGCCCGCGCCCACTTCACCGTCCGGCGCCTGGAGCGCACCTACGGGCAGGCGACCGTGCGTGCGGCCTACGAGGTGGAGAAGGCCGCGCTCGGCGTCGCATGACGGGCTGAACCGGCCTATCGTCCCCAGAGGATCGCGGGACAGAACGGAGACCGGCCCTGCTCGGCAACGGAGAGATGATCGGCCGGCTCGCGCTGGCGGCCCTGCTCGGCAGCGTGATCGGGCTCGAGCGCGAGCGCCTGCTCTGGGCGGCCGGCCTGCGCACGCACATGCTGGTCTGCGTCGGCTCGTGCCTGATCATGCTGGTCTCGACCTACGGCTTCGCCGACGCGCTGGGCGCCCGGAACGTCGTCCTCGACCCGTCGCGCGTCGCGGCGCAGGTGGTCTCCGGGATCGGCTTCCTCGGCGCGGGCACGATCCTGCTGCGCGGCGAGGTCGTGAAGGGGCTGACCACCGCCGCGAGCCTGTGGGCGGTGGCGGCGATCGGGCTCGCCATCGGCGGCGGGCTCTACGTCCCGGCGGTGGCGACCACGACCTTCGTCGTCGCGATCCTCGCGGGCGTGAAGCCGCTGGAGGAGCGCTGGCGCGACCGGATGCAGACGCGGACCCTCCGCCTCGTCGCCAAGCGCGGGACACTGTCGATCGACACCCTGCACGCGGCGACCGGCGAACGGGCCTCGCGGGTGCGCCAGTTCGTGGCGCGCACCGCCGAGGACCCCGCCCTCGACGAGATCGAGGTAGCGTTCGTGCGCCTGTCGGCGACCAGCGTCGAGGCGATCGCCGAGACCCTGCGGGCGAACCCCGACGTCGTCAGCGTCGAGACGGCGCAGCGCTAGAGCACCCTCTTCACGCGAGCCGGGAGCCACCTCGCTCGAAAATGCTCATCTTGCGAAGTCGCATTTTCTTCACGCGAGCTGGGAGCCACCTCGCTCGAAAATGCTCGGGGCGCGCCGGACCCGAGGTCGCTCAGGCCTTCCTGAGCCCGAACCAGCTGGCGATGCCGGTCTTGGCCGCCGCGGGCTCGCCGTCCAGGAACATCCGGTAGGCCGGGTTCTCGGTCTCGTCGAAGCACGGGAAGCCGAGAGCTTCGACAGCCCGGTCGAAACGGCCTTTGGCGTCGGGGGGCACGGCGATGCCGGCGAGCACCCGGCCGTAATCGGCACCGTGGTTGCGGTAGTGGAACAGGGTGATGTTGAAGTCCTCGCCGAGCGCGTCGAGGAACTTCAGCAGCGCGCCCGGCCGCTCCGGGAACTGGAAGCGGTAGAGCCGCTCGTGGGCCAGGCCCGAGACGCGGCCGCCGACCATGTAGCGGACATGGACCTTGGCCATCTCGTTGTCGCTCATGTCGTGGACGTCGTAGCCCCCGGCGACGAGGCCCGCGACGAGGTCGCGCTTCTCGGGCCGGCCGCCGGGCAGGTTGATGCCGACGAAGATCCTGGCCTGCGCGCCCGGCGCGTAGCGGTAGTTGAACTCGGTGATCGCGCGCGGGCCCAGGGCCCTTATGAAGGCCCGGTAGGCGCCGGGCTTCTCCGGGATGGTGACGCCGAGCAGGACCTCCCGCTCCTCGCCGAGCTCGGCCCGCTCGGCGATGTGGCGCAGGCGGTCGAAGTTGAGGTTCGCCCCGGAGGAGATCGCGACGAGCGTGCCGGCGCCGCCCTCGCGCTCGGCGTAGAGCTTAGCGCCGGCGAGCGCGAGCGCGCCGGACGGCTCGGACACCGCGCGGGTGTCGTCGAAGATGTCCTTCACCGCCGCGCACATCGCGTCGGTGTCGACGGTGATGACCTCGTCGAGGTGCTGGCGGCACAGCCGGAACGTCTCGGCCCCGGCCTGGCGGACGGCGACGCCGTCGGCGAACAGCCCGACGCTCGGCAGCAGCACGAGCTCGCCGGCCTTCAGGGCCTCGGCCATGCAGGCGGCGTCGTCCGGCTCCACGCCGATCACCTTGGTCTCCGGCCGCAGGTACTTGACGTAGGTCGCGATTCCCGCCGCGAGCCCGCCGCCGCCGACGGGCACGAAGATCGCCTCGATCGGGCCGGTATGCTGCTGCAGGATCTCCATGCCGATCGTGCCCTGGCCGGCGATCACGTCGGGATCGTCGAAGGGGTGGAGGAAGGTGAGGTCCTGCTCGGCCTCCAGGCGCCGCGCCTCGCTCAGCGCCTCGTCGAAGGCGTCGCCGTGCAGGATCACCTCTGCGCCTCGGGCGCGACAGGCGTCGACCTTGATCGCGGGCGTCGTGCGCGGCATCACGATGACCGCCCGCACCTGCAGGCGCGCGGCCGCCAAGGCCACGCCCTGCGCGTGGTTGCCGGCCGAGGCGCAGATCACGCCGCGGGCGAGCTGCTCGGGCGAGAGCCCCGACATCTTGTTGTAGGCGCCGCGCAGCTTGAACGAGAAGACCGGTTGCAGGTCCTCGCGCTTCAGAAGCACCGGCCGCCCGAGCCGGACGGTCAGGCGCGGCATCGGATCGAGCGGGCTCTCGATCGCCACGTCGTAGACCCGCGCGGTGAGGATCTTGCGGATGTAGTCGGGTGCCGGTTCGGCCGGAGGACTTGCGGGTTTCACGGTGTCGGACATGCGGCCGGCAATAGCCGCTTGCCGCGCAAGATGCGAGCGCGCGCCCCCGCTCGGCCCCGCATGCCTGCCCGGCCCCGGATGCCGGAGACCGCCGGACGTGCGGCAGGGACGATGGTCCGCACCGCCGCCCGGGCGGGACGTCGGAGCGCGAAGGGCGTCGTGACGATCCGGACGCCGGCACCGGCGTTCCGCGAGCGTCCGCTCGACGGCGTCACGGTGAAGGCCCGCTTGGAAGTCCGCACGGTCCCGGCTCCGGAGCGACGATGGCGCGAACGCCGCGGCGTCAGAGCCGGTCGATCAGCGCAGCGACCCAGACCAGGGCGGCGATCGCCTGCGCCGAGAACGTCCCGGCCGAGGCGAGGTCCTTCACCGTGCCGATCCGCGGGTGGCGGCCGGGATGGAGGTGATCGCACAGCTTCTCGATCGCGGTGTTGAGGAACTCCGCGGCGAGCATCAGCAGGAGCGTCGCCATCAGCGCGACGCGGACCCAGAGGCTCGCGCCGAGCACGAGGGCCGCCGGCACGCCGACGACGAGCAGCACCAGCTCGAGCCGCACGGCGCGCTCGGTGCGGGCGCCGTGGACGAGGCCGCGCCAGGAATTCAGGAAGGCGAGCCAGAGCGCGTGCATTCACGCCGCCTCGTCCATTCACGCCGACTCCTGCGGCACCGCGCGGGCGATCCACTTGGCCAGCACCGGGCCGGTGATCAGGACCACGAACAGCCGGAGCGTCTGCACCGCGAGCACGAACGACACGTCGACCTTCGAGCCGACCGCGATGATCGCCACCGAGTCGAGGCCGCCGGGGCTGGTCGCGAGGAAGGCGGTGAGGAAGTCGATCGCGAGCAGGTGCGTCAGCCCGAGCGCCCAGCCGGCGCAGAGCAGGATCACGGCGAGCGTCGCGACGAGGATGCCGGGCAGCGCGTGCAGCGTCGCGCGCAGGGTCTCGCGGGTGAAGCGCAGGCCGACGTACCAGCCGATCGTCGCGTAGGCGAGCTCGAGGATCGGCAGCGGCAGGGTGATGCTGGCGACGCCGGTCGCGTGAAGCGCCGCGCCGAGCAGCATCGGCCCGATCAGCGCGCCGGCGGGCAGGCGGAGCCACAGCGCGATGCCGGCGCCGGCGGCCGCGACCGCGAGCGTAACCAGCACCGGCAGCACGGTCGCCGCCTCGGCGACCGCCGGCGGCGGGCCGGCCGCCACGGAATCGGTCAGCAGCCGCGCCACCAGCGAGGCCGAGAGCACCACGGCGGCGACGCGCACGTATTGCATGAAGGCGACGAGGCGGGGATCGGAGCCGTATTCCTCGGCCATCGCCACCATCGCCGCCGCCCCGCCCGGCGAGGAGCCCCAGGCGGCGGTCGTGCCGGGCAGCACCCGCAGGCGCGTGAGCACCAGCCCGACGAGGGCGCCGGCGAGCACCGTGACGCCGACCACGAGCAGGATCAGCGGGCCGTCCGCGATCAGGGTCTTGGTGATCTCTGCGGTGATGGCGTGGGCCACCATGCAGCCGATCATCGCCTGCGAGGCCTGGAAGGCCGGCCGCGGCATCCGGAGCGGCGCCCCCCGCACCCCGAACGCGATCGCCGCGATCATCGGCCCGAGCAGGAACGCGGCCGGGAACTGCCCGAGCTTCAGGCCGAAGCCGAGCAGGCCCGAGGCGGCGATCAGCGCCGCCCAGAGGGCGATGGTCCGTGCGGGAAAAGGCAAGGCGACGCGCCAGGTTCGATCGATCGCATGGCGGTCCGCGATCCTGGCGCCGCGCTACACCCTGTCGCCCGGCCTGTCACGCGCACGGGCGCACAACCCAGCCCTGTGCGACCCGTTCGTCACCCGGCGGCGATCGTCGCCTCGCGGCAGGCGGCGGTGCCGGCCGGCGCCTGGGCGCGGAAGAAGGCGGCCAGCGCGGCGAGGCCCGGCGCCCGCGGGTCGCTCGCCCGCCAGGCCAGCGCGATGGTCCGGCCCGGCCCGTCGGTGTCGAAGCCGCGGATCACGGTGAGCCCGCTCGGATCGGGGCCGGACGGGACGGCGAGGGCGGGAAGCAGGGTGTAGCCGGCCCCGGCCGCCACCATCGAGCGCAGGGTCTCCAGGCTGGTGGCATGTCGCCCGGCGGCGCTGCCCGCCCCGCAGGCGGCGATCGCCTGGTCGCGCAGGCAGTTGCCCTCGTCGAGAAGCAGCAGGTCCGGCCCGGCGATGTCGGCGGCGCGCAGGGCCCCGCCCTGCGCGAGCGCATGGTCGGCCGGGCAGGCGAGGCGGAACGGCTCGACGAAGAGCGGCGAGACGGTGAGCCCCGAGGCGGGCAGGGGCAGCGACACCAGGGCGGCGTCGACCCGCCCGTCGCGCAGGGAGGCGAGGATGTCGGCGGTGCGGCCCTCGCTGAGGGCCAGCGCCAGCATCGGGAATTCCTGGCGCATCGTCCGCAGCACCAGGGGGAAGAAGTACGGCCCGAGCGTCTGGATCGCCGCGAGCACGAGCCTACCGGTGAGCGGCGCGCCGCGGCCCTCGCTGGCCAGCGCGAGCAGGCGCTGCGCCTCGGCCAGCACCGCGCGGGCCTGGCGCACGATGATCTGGCCCGGCGCCGTCATCAGCACGCGCCGGTTGGAGCGCTCGAACAGCACGAGCCCGAGCGCGCCCTCGAGCTTGCGCACCTGGACGCTGAGCGTCGGCTGGCTGACGTTGCAGCGTTCGGCCGCCCGGCCGAAATGCCCCTCGTCGGCGATGGCGACCACGTATTCGAGGTCGCGGAGCGACAGGCCGGCGAGGTTCATAGTTTTTGTCTATCATACCCTTTGCGACGATGCATTGGCCAATGGGTTCAGAGTGGCGCATAAGGGGAGCCCGGAACGATTCCAGGAAACGGCGTCCCCTCGTTCGCGGGCGCAGGCGCCGATCCTCGAGCCTCGTCACCACCACGGAGAGATTCTTCGCATGAGCGATCAACGCCCGATCCTGACGACCCGCCAGGGCCACCCGGTCCGCGACAACCAGAGCATGCGCACGGTGGGCGAGCGGGGTCCCGCGACGCTCGAGAACTACCAGTTCATCGAGAAGATCACGCATTTCGACCGCGAGCGCATCCCCGAGCGCGTCGTGCATGCCCGCGGCGCCGGCGCCCACGGCTACTTCGAGGCCTACGGCAAGATCGGCAACGAGCCGGCGTCCAAGTACACCCGCGCCCGCGTCCTCAACGAGACCGGCGTGAAGACGCCGATGTTCGTGCGCTTCTCCACCGTGGCCGGCGCCAAGGAGAGCCCGGAGACCGAGCGCGACCCCCGCGGCTTCGCGGTCAAGTTCAAGACCGTCGACGGCAACTGGGACCTGGTGGGCAACAACCTCAAGGTCTTCTTCATCCGCGACGCGATCAAGTTCCCCGACATGATCCACGCGTTCAAGCCGGACCCGGTGACGAACCGCCAGGAGGCGTGGCGCTTCTTCGACTTCGTGGCGCAGCACCCCGAAGCGATCCACATGGTGACGCACCTGAAGTCGCCGTGGGGCATCCCCGCCAACTATCGCGAGATGGAAGGCTCCGGCGTCAACACCTACAAGCTGGTCAACGACCAGGGCGAGGCGGTGCTCTGCAAGTTCCACTGGGAGCCCAAGCAGGGCATCCGCAACCTGACCTCGGCCCAGGCGGCCGAGATCCAGGGCAAGGATGTCGGCCACGCCACGCGTGACCTCTACGACAACATCAAGGCCGGCAACTTCCCCGAGTGGGAGTTCTGCGTGCAGATCATGCCGGACGGCCCGAACGACCACCTGTCGTTCGATCCCCTCGACGACACCAAGCTGTGGCCGGTCGAGGACTTCCCGCTGCTGCCCGTCGGCCGCATGGTGCTCGACCGCGTGCCGGACAACTTCTTCGCCGAGGTCGAGCAGTCGGCCTTCGGCACGGGCGTGCTCGTGGACGGCATCGACTTCTCGGACGACAAGATGCTCCAGGGCCGGACGCTGTCCTACTCGGACACGCAGCGCTACCGCGTCGGCGCCAACTACCTGCAGCTGCCGATCAACGCGCCGCAGCCGGGCGTGAAGGTCTACTCGAACCAGCGCGACGGGCAGATGACCTACGGCGTCGACGGGACCGGCCCGAACAAGCACATCAACTACGAGCCCTCGACGCTGGCCGAGGGCCTGCGCGAGGCGCCGAAGCCCGCGAAGGACTACCACCAGCCGGTGCAGGGCAACCTCGGCCGCTACCAGACCTCCCGCACCGAGGACGACTACACCCAGGCCGGCGTGCGCTACCGCTCGTTCCAGGATTGGGAGCGCGACGACCTGATCGCCAACCTCGTCGGCGACATGAAGCAGTGCCCCGAGGCGATCCAGCTGCGGATGGTCTGGCACTTCTCGCATGCCGACGCCGATTACGGCCGCCGGGTCGCGGAAGGGGCCGGGATCGACCTCGCCAAGGCGCTGGCGCTGCCGCCGCTGCCGGGGCGCGCCGCGCCGGGCAAGCGCCTGACGCCCGAGACCTACACGGACGGCTCGCAGGCGCACCAGATCGCCGCCGAGTAGCCCGCTTCGCGCTACGCGCGGACGACGACATCAGCCCCGCGCGGTCGAAGGACCGCGCGGGGTTCTTTCTTTGGCGCCAGCCCCGCCGCCGCGCGGCGCGGCGTTTCCTCCCGCCCGGAAACGGTCTAAACGGCCGCTCCCGCGCCCCGCGCGGGGACCGACCCTCGTTTGCGCTTACCTGCCGCGTACGCAGGAGTGAGCCCGGAGACACCGCGACGATGCCCATCCTGACATTCCCCGACGGCAACACCCGCGCCTACGACGAGGCCGTGACCGGACGGAGCGTGGTCGAAGGCATCGCGAAATCGCTGGCCAAGCGCACCGTCGCGATGGCGCTCGACGGCGTCGTCGCCGACCTGTCCGACACGATCGAGCGCGACGCCCGCATCGAGTTCCTCGACCGCACCGACCCGCGGGCGCTGGAGCTGATCCGCCACGACTGCGCCCACGTGCTAGCGGAAGCCGTTCAGGCGCTGTGGCCGGGCACGCAGGTGACGATCGGCCCGGTGATCGAGAACGGCTTCTACTACGACTTCGCGCGCGACACCCCGTTCACGCCGGACGACTTCCCGGCGATCGAGGCGAAGATGCGCGAGATCATGGCCCGCGATGCGGCCTTCACCAAGGAGGTCTGGAAGCGCGACGACATCCGCAAGGTGTTCGCCGACCGGGGCGAGGCCTACAAGGTCGAGCTGGTCGACGCGATCCCGCCGGGCGAGGACCTGAAGGTCTACCGCCAGGGCGACTGGTTCGACCTGTGCCGCGGCCCGCACATGACCTCGACCGGCAAGGTCGGGCCGGCCTTCAAGCTGATGAAGGTCGCCGGCGCCTACTGGCGGGGCGATTCGAGCAACCCGATGCTGACCCGCATCTACGGCACCGCCTGGGCCACGAAGGAGGAGCTCGACGCCTATCTCCACCGCCTGGAGGAGGCCGAGCGCCGCGACCACCGCCGGCTCGGCCGGGAGATGGACCTGTTCCACTTCCAGGAGGAGGGGCCGGGCGTCGTGTTCTGGCACGCCAAGGGCTGGACGATCTTCCAGGAGCTGATCGCCTACATGCGCCGCCGCCTGAAGGGCGACTACGCCGAGGTCAACGCGCCGCAGATCCTCGACAAGGCCCTGTGGGAGACCTCCGGCCATTGGGGTTGGTACCGCGAGAACATGTTCGCGGCCCAAAGCGCCGGCGACGAGGCCGAGGACAAGCGCTGGTTCGCCTTGAAGCCGATGAACTGCCCGGGCCACGTTCAGATCTTCAAGCATGGTCTCAAGAGCTACCGCGACCTGCCTCTGCGCATGGCGGAATTCGGCGTCGTGCATCGCTACGAGCCGTCGGGCGCGATGCATGGGCTGATGCGCGTGCGCGGCTTCACGCAGGACGACGCGCACATCTTCTGCACCGAGGACCAGCTCGCCGACGAGTGCCTCACGATCAACGACCTGATCCTCTCGACCTACGCCGATTTCGGCTTCGACCAGATCGTGGTGAAGCTCTCGACCCGGCCCGAGAAGCGGGTCGGCTCGGACGCCCTGTGGGACCATGCCGAGGAGGTGATGACCCGCGTGCTGGCGCAGATCGAGGCGCAGTCGGGCGGCCGCATCCGCACCGAGGTGAACCCGGGCGAGGGCGCCTTCTACGGGCCGAAGTTCGAGTACGTGCTGCGCGACGCGATCGGGCGCGACTGGCAGTGCGGCACCACGCAGGTGGACTTCAACCTGCCGGAGCGGTTCGGCGCGTTCTACGTCGATGCCGAGAGCCAGAAGGTGCCGCCGGTGATGGTGCACCGGGCGATCTGCGGCTCGATGGAGCGGTTCACCGGCATCCTGATCGAGCACTTCGCCGGCCACTTCCCGCTCTGGCTCGCCCCCGTCCAGGTGGTGGTCGCGACCATCACCGGGGAGGCCGACGCCTATGCGGCGGAGGTCGTCCGGGCGCTGACGCGGGCCGGCCTGCGGGTCGAGGCGGACCTGCGCAACGAGAAGATCAACTACAAGGTCCGCGAGCACTCGCTGGCCAAGGTGCCGGTGATCCTGGCGCTCGGCCGGCGCGAGGCCGAGGAGCGCACGGTCTCGATCCGGCGGCTGGGCAGCCAGCAGACCCGGACGCTGCCGCTCGCGGAGGCGGTGGCGAGCTTCGTCGCCGAGGCGACCTCGCCCGACCTGCGCCGGGCCGAGGCCGTTGCCGAGAGCGTGCCGAGCACAGGCACGGTGCTCGACGGGCAGCATGGCGAGAGCCCGACGCCGTAAGGCGCCGGCGCCCGCTCACCCCGCCTTGGCCAGGACCTCGATGTCGCGGTCGAGCCCGCTCTCGACCTTGAACTCGCGGGTGTAGACCTGCCCGTCGTGGCGGGCGATCAGCACGTAGTCGCCCTCCGCCAGGGTGACCTGCGGGAACGCGCCGATCGCCTCGCGGATGGTGTCGCCGCCGGGCGTCAGCACCGAGAAGGCCGTGCCGGCGAAGGCCTCGGCGCCGGGGCTGGTGACGAGCTTCAGCGTCACCGTGGCGGCCCGGTGGTTGAGGGTGGCGTCGGTGACCTTGCCGTTCTCGACCTTCAGGTCGGCGCGCTGGATCGCGTTCGATTCCCCGTAGGTCGAGACCACGTGGTAGGTGCCCTCGGGCAGGCGCAGCAGCTCGCCGGCCTTGACGCCGCTGCGCACCAGCCGCCCCTCCGAGTTGGTGCCGATCGGCACGAAGACCGAGAAGGAGAGCTGCGCCGGCGCGATCCGCGTGTCGCCGATCGCGCCCGACAGCTTGAGCGCGCCGGCGGCCACCCGCAGGGTGTCGGTCGCCGGCTGGCCGGACATCGCGATCTTCTTCGTCGCGCTGGCGAAGCCGTAGGTCACGGAGGCGACGTAGGCGCCCGGCGCGAGCTTGAACGTCGGCGCCGGGTCGGTGGAGCGCGCGACGATCGCGGGCCGGACGCCGTCGGTGCGGTCCTCGTAGATCCGCCAGACCAGGCCGGACCGCAGCGGCTGGCCGATCCCCGACAGCAGCGCGGAGAGCGACAGGGTCGCCTCGCCCTCGGGCTGGCTCGGGGGCAGGTCCGGCGTCGTGATCGAGGGCGAGGGAAGGCCGCCGCCGAGGCGGTTGCCGAAGGGGTCCGGCGACTGCGCCGCGGCTGCGAGCGGCGCGACCGCAGCCAGCAGCGCCAATCCGGGCCCGAGCCTTCGTCCGCGCATGTCGCAAGCCTTCTCCCCAAAGGCCGAACCGGCCGAACGTCACCGTCTCGCCCGTGTGATCCCGGACCGTGGCGAGCGCAAGGCCGCCGAGGGTCCTCGCGCTTCCCGCGCCAAGCTGCCCGACTTCCCAGCCGGTCCCACCCGTGCGAAATCCCGACGCGATCGCGGGACCGCCCCGCACCGGCCAGCCGAGACGCCCCGATGAACGCCACCCTCGACATGCTGCGCACCCGCCGCTCGGTGCCGCCCGTGCGGATGACGGACCCGGGACCGAGCCCAGAGCAGATCGACACGATCCTGACGCTGGCCTCGCGGGTGCCCGACCACGGCAAGCTCGCGCCGTGGCGCTTCATCGTGATCGCGGGCGCGGCGCGCGAGCGGATCGGGGCCGTGATCGCGAAGACCTACGCCGCCGACAACCCGGAGGCCGACGCCGCGCGGCTCGACCTCGAGGCCAAGCGCCTCGCGCACGCGCCGGTCGTCGTCGCGGTCGTGTCGCGGGCCGGGCCGCACGTGAAGATCCCGGAATGGGAGCAGGTCCTGTCGGCGGGCGCCGCCTGCATGAACCTCGTGGTGGCGGCCAACGCCCAGGGCTTCGCCACCGCCTGGCTGACCGAATGGTACGCCTACGATCGCCGCGTGCTCGAAGCCCTCGGCCTCGACCCGCGCGAGAAGCTCGCGGGCTTCATCCATATCGGTGCCCCCGAGGAGATCCCGTCGGACCGGCCGCGGCCGGACCTCGCCGAGATCGTCACGCGCCTGTAAGGCTCGCACCCATGCATTACGCCCCCGACGACCGCACCCTGCCGCACAACCCGCTGAAGGCGATCGTCGCGCCGCGGCCGATCGGCTGGATCAGTGCCATGAGCCGGGAGGGGAAGCTCAACCTCGCGCCGTACTCGTTCTTCAACGCGGTCGGCGACGACATGGTCGCGTTCTCCTCCACCGGTCGCAAGGACGCGCTGACCTTCGCGGAGGAGGGCGGCGATTTCGTCTGCAACCTCGCCACCTACGATCTGCGCGAGCCGATGAACGCCTCCTCGGCCCCATTGCCGCGCGGCGAGAGCGAGTTCGACTTTGCGGGGCTGACCACGGCCCCGTCGCGCAAAGTGCGCGCGCCCCGGGTGGCGGAAGCCGCCGCCGCCCTCGAATGCCGGTGGCTGCAGACCGTGCCGCTGGTTCCGCTCGGAGGGGGCGAGGCCGCCAACTTCCTGGTGATCGGGCAGGTGGTCTCGATCTACATCGACGACCGCTTCGTGAAGGACGGCCTCGTCGACACGGCCGCGATGCAGCCGATCATGCGCGGCGGCTACTTCGACTATTTCAAGATCGGGCCGGACGCGAAGTTCGCCATGCAGCGCCCCAAGGGCGCCGGCGACTACACCGCGCGCTGACGCGACGGGAAGCGGAACAGGCGCGCGCTCGGGCTCTGCAGCCCGGCGCCCTTCGACGGATCTCCGCCCGCGCAGGGTCGTGCGCGCAAGACCCGTGCGCGGTCGAAGAAAGCTTAGACCCTCATCGCCGGCACGCGACCCTGCATCCCCGTGCGGTGGCGACGCGCCCTGAGGCGGAGCACGGGCCCGAACCCCGGTCTTGCCGGCGCTTCGTTAACCTTCGCCGAGCGCGAATGCCGGCACGGAATCTCCCCCTGGGGTCCGCTTCGCCACGGAACCTTCGGAACGATCGCCCAGCTTCAGCGTTGAGCTTGTGAATTCGATGGATCATCGAGAAAGGATCATCATGCGCAAGTTCGCTCTCGTCACCGCCGCGATCATCTCGGCTGGTGTCCTCTCCGCCACCACGGCCGATGCGCGTCCCGGCTTCCGCGGCGGCTACGGCCATGGTTACGGCGGCGGCTACGGCCGGGGTTACGGCTACCGCGGCGGTCGCGGCATCGGCACGGGCGCCGCTGTCGGCCTCGGCATCGCCGGACTCGCAGCCGGTGCGATCGCCGCCGGCGCGGCACGCGATGCCTACGGCTACAACCGCGGCTACGGTGCGTACGGCGGCTACGGCGCCCCGGCCTACGGCGGCTACTACGGCTCGCCCTACTAAGGGCTCGCCATCCAGCACGTGAATTTGGGGCGACCGGGCATTCCGGTCGCCCTTTTCGTTCGTACGGCTTCCCTCAGCGGGCGCGGTAGGGCGGGACGCCGGGATCGGGCAGCCAGACGGAGGCGGGCGGCGCACCGGTCTGCCAAAACACGTCGATCGGGATGCCGCCGCGCGGGTACCAGAAGCCGCCGATCCGCAGGTAGCGCGGCCCGAGCAGGTCGACGAGCGTCTTGGCGATGCCCACCGTGCAATCCTCGTGGAACGCGCCGTGGTTGCGGAATGCGCCGAGGTAGAGCTTGAGCGACTTCGACTCCACGAGCCAGCGATCCGGGACGTAGTCGATCACTAGGATCGCGAAGTCGGGCTGGCCGGTCACCGGGCAGAGCGAGGTGAATTCCGGGACGGTGAAGCGGGCAAGGTAGTCCGTATCCGGGTGCGGGTTCGGCACCCGGTCGAGGCGGGCCTCGTGCGGGCCGGCGGGGAGGGGCGTCGGCTGCCCCAGCTGCAAGGATTCATCGGTCATGGCCCTCCTTACCGCAGGCCTCGCCGCGGTGCATCCGACCCGCGTGCATGGTTCGGCCGCGCGTCGCTCGCGGCATCGCCGCTGGGGCTCGAAACCGGAACGGGCGGCGGCGGCTTTTGCATTCACTTTGCCGGTCGCATCGCGCGATCGCGCACCGCCTTGCCCGAGGCCGCGCCTTGACGGATAAGCCGCAGCGACGAGACCGAATCCGGGCCCGCCGCCGATCGCGTGCGCCCTTGGGGAGGAGCCTTCATGACCGCGATCACCAACATCGCCGCCCGCGAAATTCTGGACAGCCGCGGCAACCCCACCGTCGAGGTCGACGTGCTGCTGGAGGACGGTTCCTTCGGCCGCGCGGCCGTGCCGTCGGGCGCCTCCACCGGCGCGCATGAAGCGGTGGAGCTGCGCGACGGCGACAAGGGCCGCTACGCCGGCAAGGGCGTGCGCAACGCCGTGCACGCGGTCCAGACCGAGATCCTCGACGCGATCGGCGGCATGGACGCCGAGGACCAGGTCGCGGTCGACGAGGCGATGATCGAGCTCGACGGCACCCCCAACAAGGCCCGCCTCGGCGCCAACGCCATCCTCGGCGTGTCGCTCGCCGTGGCCAAGGCCGCCGCGGAAGCCTCCGGCCTGCCGCTCTACCGCTACGTCGGCGGCGTCCAGGGCCGGGTCCTGCCGGTGCCGATGATGAACATCATCAACGGCGGCGCGCATGCCGACAACCCGATCGACTTTCAGGAATTCATGATCATGCCGGTGGGGGCCACCTCCATCGCCGAGGCGGTGCGCATGGGCGCCGAGGTGTTCCACACCCTCAAGAGCGCGCTCAAGAAGGCCGGGCACAACACCAACGTCGGCGACGAGGGCGGCTTCGCCCCGAACCTGCCGACGGCGGAAGCCGGCCTCGACTTCGTCATGGAGTCGATCCAGGCGGCGGGCTTCAAGCCGGGCACCGACATGGTGCTCGCGCTCGACTGCGCGGTCACCGACTGGTTCAAGGACGGCGCCTACCACTACGAGGGCGAGGGCACCGTCCGCTCGATCGAGAGCCAAGTCGACTACCTGGCCAAGCTCGTCGACGCCTATCCGATCCTGTCGATCGAGGACGGCATGGCCGAGGACGACTGGGAGGGCTGGCGCCTGCTCAACCAGCGCATCGGCGACCGCTGCCAGCTCGTCGGTGACGACCTGTTCGTGACCAACGTCGAACGCCTCGCCCGCGGCATCGCGGAGGGCTCTGCGAACGCGATCCTGATCAAGGTCAACCAGATCGGCTCGCTCACCGAGACGCTGGCCGCCGTCGATATGGCTCATCGAGCCGGCTACACTGCGGTGATGTCGCACCGCTCCGGCGAGACCGAGGACGCGACCATCGCCGATCTCGCGGTCGCGACCAATTGCGGGCAGATCAAGACCGGCTCGCTCGCCCGCTCGGACAGACTGGCCAAGTACAACCAGCTGATCCGGATCGAGGAGGGCCTCGGCGCGCAGGGGCGCTACGCCGGGCGCGGCGCGCTGCGCCAATCCGCGCGCGCCTGAGGCGGAACCTCCGTACCCGCACCCGCGTCATCCCGGCCTGCAGCCCAGCGCAGGCCGGAGCCGACGATGACGAAGCCGGACGCGACGCCCACCGCCCAGCCCGACCTTGACCTGCGGCCGACGCCCCGCCGCACGACCTGCCTCCGGCGCTGGCCGCCCTGTGGTGGGCGGCGAAGGGTCCGACGCATTGGGACCGCGCCCACGCGCTCGTCCAGGACGCGGCGGGTGCGGATGCCGCCTGGGTCCACGCCCATCTCCACCGTCTCGAGGGCGACCCGGCCAACGCGGCCTACTGGTACGCCCGCGCCTCACGCCCCGTCGCCACCGGCGATCTCGCCGCCGAGCGGGACGTCATCGCCGCCGCCCTCCGGTCGGTCGCCTGATCCTCCACGATCGCCGGATGGATCCGCCGCCGCGCCTTCGAGGCGCACGAGCAACGGGGCGGCGGCCTCTGCAGCCAGGCGCTCGACCGCGCGGTACTGCGCCACCACCTCCGCGCCGAAGGCGGACAGCCGCGCCCCGCCACCGCTCCGTCCGCCGATCTGCGCCTCGACCACCGGCTGCCGGAACCCGGCATTGATCGCCTCGACCAGCATCCAGGCCCGCCGGTAGGACATGCCGAGCGCCCGGCCCGCCGCCGAGATCGAACCGTGCGCGGCGATCATCTCCAGCAGTTGCACCTTACCGGGTCCGAGCCGGTTGCCCGGCCCGAGATCGATGCGGATGCTCAGCGTCGCCATCGGTTCCCCTCGTCCGGCATCCTAACCCGGACGGCGACGGCACGGCGAGCGGCATCGACCCCGCGATCGGCCCTGGCCATCGCTATACTTGCTGGGATATAGCGATGCGGCCGGCTCGACCCCTGCGAGGCGGCCGTTTCGGAGGTCGTCTTGATCGGTATCACGCGCGCCGTCTTCGTCGCCGCCCTGCTGCTCGGGACCGCCGCGCAGGCCGCCGAGACGGTCACGGTGTTCGGTGCCGCGAGCCTGAAGAACGCCCTGGACGACGCCGGCAAGGCCTTCACCGCGCAGACCGGGATCGCGGTCAAGGCGAGCTACGCCGCCTCCTCGGCGCTCGCCCGCCAGATCGAGGCGGGCGCGCCGGCCGACCTCTTCGCCTCAGCCGATCTCGAATGGATGGACTACCTCGACAAGAAGACGCTCATCCGGGCCGAGAGCCGGGTGAACCTGCTCAAAAACCGCCTCGTCGTCGTCGCACCGAAGGACGCCAAGGAGAGCGAGGTCCCGTTCACCGTAGAGGGCTTCGCCAAGGCGCTCGGCTTGGACGGGCGGCTCGCCACCGGCGAGGTCAGCTCGGTGCCGGTGGGCAAGTACGCCAAGGCGGCCTTCGAGACGCTCGGGCTGTGGGCGACGATCCAGCCGCGGCTGGCGCAGGCCGACAACGTGCGCGCGGCGCTCGCCCTGGTCTCGCGCGGCGAGGCGCCCCTCGGCGTGGTCTACGAGAGCGACGCGAAGTCCGATCCGGGCGTGAAGGTGGTCGGCGTGTTTCCGGCGGGCAGCCATCCGCCGGTGGTGTACCCGTTCGCCGTCACGTCCGAGGCTAAGGGCGACGGCGCGGCCCGTTTCCTCGCCTTCCTGAAGAGCGCGTCGGCCAAACCGTTCTTCGAAGCCCAAGGCTTCTCCGTGATCCCGGCCGGGCAGGGCGCCGAGATCCCGGCCGAGCCCGGCACCAAGTGACTTTTCTTTCATCCACAGAGGCTGTTCGATGAAGATCTCCGCACGCAACGTCATTAAGGGCAAGGTCGTCGCCGTCGAGAAGGGCGCGACCACCGCGCACGTCAAGATCGAGATCGCCGCCGGCCAGATCGTCACCGCGGCGATTACCAACGAGGCGGTCGACAGCCTCAAGCTCACGGTCGGCGGCGAGGCCTACGCCGTGGTCAAGGCCTCTGACGTGATGGTCGCCGTCGACTGACCGGCTGCGATCATGGGGCCAGGGGCATCCGCCGGCCTCGTGGGCGACCGACCCCTTGGGGGATGCCCCCGCGAGGCTCGGGATCACGCCAGGATCGGCGTGCAGACCGAGCGCCCGTGCCCCGGCAGGGGCACCACCGCCACCTCCACCCCGTAGACGCGGCGCAGGCTCTCGGGCGTGATCGTCGCCTCAGGGTCTCCGAGCGCGACGAGGCGGCCGCCGTGCAGCAGCGCGACGCGGTCGGCGCAGAGGAAGGCGTGGCCGGGGTCGTGCGTCGAAAGCACCACGGCGATGCCGGTGGCCGAGAGACGACGGACCTGCTCGAGCACGCGGGTCTGGTTGCCGAAATCGAGGCTCGCGGTCGGCTCATCCATCACCAGGATGCGCGGCTCGCCGGCGAGCGCCCTCGCGATCAGCACCATCTGCCGCTCGCCGCCGCTGATCTCGGTGTAGATGCGCTCGCCGAGATGCGCGATCCCGAGCCTCTCGAGCGCCGCGTCCGCCGCCTCGCGGTCCTTGCGGCCGGGGCTGGCGAAGGGCGCGAGCCGGGCCGCGCGCCCCATCAGCACCACCGCGCGCACGGTGAACGGGAAGAACGCCGCATGCGCCTGCGGCACGTAGGCGATCGCGCGCGCAATCCTGCGCCGCGACCAGCGCGACAGGTCCTCGCCGTCGAGCCGGACGCGGCCCGCGCGGGCCGGCAGCAGGCCGAGCAGGGTCTTGAACAGGGTGGTCTTGCCGCCGCCGTTCGGCCCGAGCAGGCACAGCACCTCGCCGGCCCCGAGCGAGAAGCTGACGCCGGCGCCGACCTCGCGCGCGCCGTATCCGAAGGCCAGCGCCTCGACGGACAGCATCAGGACCAGCCCCGCTTGCCCGCCGCCAGCAGCCAGAGGAAGAACGGCGCGCCGGCGAGCGCCGTGAGGATGCCGAGTGGCACCTCGATCGGCGCCAGGGTGCGGGCGGCGAGGTCCACCGCCACGAGATAGCCGGCGCCCAGCAGCGCGGAGGCCGGCAGCAGGCGGCGGAAATCCGGGCCGACGAGGCCGCGCGCGACGTGCGGCACGACCAGGCCGATCCAGCCGATCACCCCCGTCACCGAGACCGCCGCCGCGGTGACGAGCGTCGCTGCCGCGACGAGGAGCGGGCGCAGCCAGCGGGTCTCGATGCCGAGCGCCCGCGCCTCCTCCTCGCCGAGGCTCATCAGGTTCATGCGCCAGCGCAGCAGGACGAGGGGCAGGAGCCCGAGCCCGATCGCCGGCAGGATCGCCAGGACGTCGCTGAGGGTGACGGAGGACAGGCTGCCGAGCAGCCAGTAGGTGATGGCGGGCAGCTGGTTGTAGGGGTCGGCCAGCACCTTGAGCAGCGAGATGCCTGAGCCGAGCACGGCGCCGACCGCGACGCCGGCCAGCACCAGCGTCAGCACCGGATCGTGCCGGCCGACCAGCGCGCCGACCGCGTAGACGATCGCCACGGCGCCGAGGCCCCCGGCGAAGGCCAGCCCCTGGATCGCGAGGACCGGCAGCGCGAGGGTGATGCCGAGCACCGCCCCGAGACCGGCGCCGGCCGAGACCCCGAGGATGTCGGGCGAGACCAGGGGATTGCGGAACAGGCCCTGGTAGGTCGCGCCGGCCGACGACAAAGCCGCGCCGACGACGAGCGCGGCGGCCACCCGCGGCAGGCGGACCTGAAGCACCACCACCTGCGCGGTCGCCTCGCCCGGCGCGGTCCCGAACAGCTTGGAGGCCAGGATCGCGAACACCTCGGCGACCGGCACCGGGAATTTCCCCGCGGCGAGGGCGACGAGGACGAGCGCGCCGAGGCCGCACAGCGCGAGGCAGGCTCGCACGGCCGCCGGGGCACGCCGTCCCGCGCCGTGGACGGCCTGCGCCGCCGCGGGCGCGTCGGTCGTCGCGGTGCCCTGGGTCATCGCCCGGCGTCGCGTCATCGGCGCGCCGGCACCGCATCGGCGAGCAGCGCGTCGACCGCCTCGGGGGCGAGGGCGACGTGGTAGAACCGCTGGTAGAAGTCGGCGACGATCGCCGGCAGGGGCTCGGGGAACTGCGCCGGGTAGAGCAGGTGCGCGAGCCAGCGCACGCCGATCAGGCGGTTCACGCCCGGCGGCGCGTCGAACCAGGCGAAGGGCAGCGTCGGCGTCCGGTAGACGCGCCCCTCGCGCACCGCCTTCACCCCCAGCCAGAGCGGATCGTCGGCGGGCCGGAAGGCGGGATCGAGGGCGACGATCACGTCCGGGTTCCAGCCCAGGACCTGCTCCGGCGACACGTTGGCGAGGCCGTTGCCGCCGACGGCCACGTTCCGGGCGCCGACCACCTCGAGGATCTCGGTGTTGATCGAGCCGGAAAAACCCGTCTCCAGGCCGCGCGGGCCGCGGGCATAGTACACGCGCGGACGCTCCGCCTCCGGGATCTGCGCGACGCGGGCGGCGACCTCCGCCACGGTGCGGTCGGCATAGGCCGCGAGCCCGTCGGCAGCCTGATCCAGTCCGAGGACGGCGCCGAGCCGACGGTAGGTCTCGGCGGTCCTGGCGAAGGCGCCGTCGAGCAGGATGTAGGGGATGCCGATCTGGGCCTGGACCCGGTCGGCGAGCGAGGCGTAGGTCGGCCCCGTCGAGCCGACGTCGACGATGAGGTCCGGCTTGAGGGCGAGCACCGCCTCGACGTTGGCCGTGCCGCCGCGCCCGGTCAGGCGGCCGCTGGCCGGAAGTCCCCAGGTCGCCGGGGCGAGGTAGGGCCGCTCCGCGGGGGAGGGCGACCGGACCCAGGCCGCCATCCGCTCGGGGGCGAGCGTGTAGAGCAGCACGGACGCGGGCGGGCCGGCGGCGACGACCCGGGCGGCCCGCTCCGGAACCTCGACCACGCGGCCGGCCGCATCGGTGAACGGGCGGGCCCGGGCCGGCCCCGCCGGGAGCGCCAAGAGCGCCAGCAGGGCGAGGCCGAGGGTCGTGCGTGCGAGGCGTCGCGGATGCGGCATGCTGCAGCTTCGATCGGAGGATGTCCGCTCACCCTAGGGGCAGCGCGCCGCGAGGGCCACCGGGGACGCTCGGATCCCGCCCGAACACCGCGGCGAGGACGGCCGCCGCCGCGGCGGTCTCGGCGAAGCCCCCCCGGAACCCGTCGCGGCAGGCCGCCTCCACCGTCGCGCGATCGGGCGACGGGCCGGGCATGTCGAAGGCCGGGACGCGCAAGGCGGCGGCGGCCAGCACCAGGAGCCCGCGCGCCTGTGCCAGCGGAGCAGGCTGCGGCGCCCGCGGCGAGGCCGAGACCCCGAGGTCGCGCGCCAGCGTGTCGAACGCGCAGAACAGGCCGGCGAGGCGCGCGAACCTTTCCGAGCCGCCGCCGAAGCGGAGCAGGCCGCCGGGGCCGTCGAGGCCGGCGACGATCCGCGTCGCACCGTCCGGGATGCCGGTCTCGGCCTCGTGCACGGACAGGCGCACGCCGAGCCGGGCGAAGTCGCCGACATCGGCGACCCCCGGCAGGACGATGCCGTCGGGCCGCAGCGCCAGCGCCGCGGCGAGGTCGGCCGCGCTCGGTGCGACCCGGACGTAGAGCGGCAATGCGCCGGGCCTCCGCCGCAGGGGCGGGAGCCAGGCGGGCTCGGCGGCCGGGCCATGGTCCAGCACGAGGGCATCGGCGTGGGCGAGGTCGGGCGGCGCGCCCGCGGGCGAGGCGATCAGCAGGACGCGCATGAGGGCCGAGTCATCAGGCATTTAGGCTTTCTTTACCATGATGGCCAAAGGTCCCCGCATCCGGGGCGCACCGTGCGGCGCCTCACGCGACGCCCGTCCGGCGCGTGCGGCTCGAAGCGGCGATCGATGTTCCTGTTCACCACGCCTTCGAACCCCCAGCCAGCCGCGGCGCCGCCGCGGGCCGCGGGTCCGCAGGGCGCGGTCGTCGACGCGATCCGCGACGGGGCCCAGAGCAGCGGCGTCGGCTTCGACTACCTGCTCGCCACGGCGCAGCGCGAATCCGCCCTCGATCCCTCGGCCAAGGCCGGCACCTCGACCGCCACCGGCCTGTTCCAGTTCATCGAGCAGACCTGGCTCGGGGTGATGAAGTCCGCCGGGCCGAAGCTCGGCCTCCAGGCCTACGCCGACGCCATCGTCGCGCGGCCGGACGGCAGCTACACCGTCGCGGATGCCGGCCAGCGCCAGGCGATCCTCGACCTCCGGCGCGACCCGAAGATCGCCGCCTCGCTCGCGGGCGCCTTCACCCAGAAGAACGGCGAGGCGCTGTCGGCGGCGCTCGGGCGCGAGCCGACCGCGGGCGACCTCTACGCCGCCCACGTGCTCGGGGCGAAGGGCGCGACGACGCTGATCGCCGCCGCGCGGGCGACCCCGGACCGGGCGGCCGCCCTCGACATGCCGGAGGCCGCCGCCGCCAACCGCGGCCTGTTCTACGATCGCACCGGCCGGCCGCGCACCACCGCCGAGCTCTATGCCAGCCTCTCCGCGGCGGGCGCCGGCCGCACCGCCGCCAGCGACGTGACCCTGCTGACGCAGGGCGCCGCCGTCGCCCCGCCGGCGGCGGCGAGCGCCTACGCCGCGGTCGGGGGCGACCTGCGCACCCTGTTCCAGACCGACCGGCGCCAGGGCGCCCTCTCGGAGGGCGTCGCCAAGCTGTTCCAGGGCCGCGCGGCGGCGGCCGCCCGGCCGGCCCCGAGCTACTTCCCGCGCTCCGACCCGAGCCTCGATTCCACCGTGCCGGTCGCGGCGGTCGCCTCGGCCGACCCCGAGACCACCGGCGCCATCGCCGCGGCGATTCCGGCAGGCCGCGCGCTCGTCGATCCGCCGCTGCCGCCGCGCCGGCCGGCCGAATTCGCGGCGTCGCTTGCCGCCGCCCCCAACGCGTCGTTGTTCACGAACCGGAGCGGCCCATGAACATCCGCCAGTTCCTCGCCTGCACCCAGTCCACCTCGGCGGGGCGCCGGGCCGAGGCCGCCTCCGCGCTGACGCGGGCCTACCTGTACGGCAACCTCGAGGCGGATGCCGCCTGGGAGGCCAAGACCGCGATCCTGGCGCTGCTCGACGACCCGGCCCCGGTGGTGCGCCGCGCCATGGCCGAGGCCTGCGCCGCCTCGGCGCGTGCGCCGCGCCCCCTCGTCGTGGCCCTGGCCTCCGACCAGACCGAGGTCGCCTGCCTGGTGCTCGCCGCATCGCCGGTCCTGACCGATGCCGACCTCGTGGACGCCGCCGCGATGGGCTGCGAGACGATCCGCGCGACGATCGCCGCGCGCCATCACCTCTCGCACGCCGTGGCCGGGGCCCTGGCCGAGATCGGCGGCGCCGACACCCTCGCGGTGCTGGCCCGCAACCCGACGGCGCGCATCACCACGGGCCGCATGCTGCGCATGGTCGAGCGCCACGGCGGCGACGCTGGCGTGCGCGAGGCGCTGCTGGCGCGGGCGGACCTGCCGATCGAGGTGCGCCACGCCGTCGGCGCCCGGCTCGCCCGGACCCTGTCGGACTTCGTGACCGCGTGCGGCTGGCTCTCGCCCGACCGCAGCGCCCGGATGAACCGCGAGGCCGGCGAGCGCACGGTGCTCGAGCTCTGCGACGGCGCGGGCGCCGCCGCCACCGCGCGGATCGTCAAGCACCTGCGCATCACGGGCCAGCTCAATGCCGGCCTGATCCTGCGGGCGATCCTCTCGGGGCAGATGGCCTTTGCGGAGACCGCGTTCGCCGACCTCACCGGCCTGGAGCACGCCCGCGTCGGCACGCTGCTGCGCGAGCCGCGCGGGATCGCCGACCTGCATCGCCGCGCCGGCCTCGCCGAAGCGCTGCTGCCCGCAGTGGTGGCCGCGCTCTCGGCCTGGCGCGAGGCCGCCGACGGCACCAGCACGTTGCGCGGCGTCGGCCTGTCGCGGCGGATGATCGAGCGGGCGATCACCGCCTGCGAGGACATGCCGTTCTCCGAGATGCAGGGGGTGATGGCGCTGCTGACGCGCTACGAGGCCGAGGCCGCCCGCGACGAGGCCCGCGCGGTCGCCCGCGCCATCGCCGAGGAGGCCCTGGCGCGCGAGGCCGCCCGCCGCGAGGCCGACGAGGCCGCCGCGGAATGGCGCGCGGCGCAGGAGGCGGCCACGCGCCGGCTCGCGGCCGACGACATTCCCGAGCCGACGGCTTTGGACCGCATCGCGCTCGACCCTCGCGACCGCATCGGCGACCGGCGCTTCACGGACGTGGCGTCGCCCGAGGCCGACATCGTCGCCGAGCGGGAGCCGCGCACCGACCCGGTCGGCGCCATCCTCGACGCGTTGCCCGAAGCGATCCTGGCGAGCTTTCGCGAGGAGCAGGAGCGGGTGCGCCTCGCCGCGGAGACCGAAGCCGCGTCGGATGCCCAGGACGCCCCGGAGCGCCGGCGTCTGGCGGCCTGACCGCCGGGGTTGCGAAGCGCCGGCTCCCGCCGACAGGGTCCGGGATCCAGAGCCGCCGAGGGTGCCAAGCCGAATTCCGACCTGCGGTTCTTGATTCGAGGCTCGCCTTCGGCGCCTCGGGCTGACGGGAAAGATTTCGGCGGAGGGCGTCACGAGACGCATCATCTCGATGCCCTGACCGGAAGCAGGCCGGGCGGTGTCCACCACGGACGCGCGTGCCCGCCATCGCCCGCCGCAGCCTTGTCGCGCGCGGACCGATGCTGCAAAGCGTGCCCGTCCGCACGACCCGAGCCAGCCCATGCACGACATCCGCGCCATCCGGGACAACCCGGAAGCCTTCGACCGCGACCTTTCCCGTCGCGGCCTCAGCCCACTTTCGGCCGAGCTGATCGCGCTGGACGACGCCCGCAAGGCGGCCGTCTCGGCGGCGCAGGAGAACCAGGAGCGCCGCAACGCGCGGGCCAAGGAAATCGGCGCCGCCAAGAAGGCGAAGGACGAGGCCCGCGCCGCCGCGCTGATGGACGAGGTCGCCGGCCTCAAGGAGGCCGCGCCCGCTCTGGAGACGGCGCAGTCCGAGGCCGCCAAGGCCCTCGACGACCGGCTCGCCGCGATCCCGAACCGGCCCAAGGCCGACGTGCCCGAGGGCGCCGACGAGCACGGCAACGTCGAATACCGGCGCTTCGCGTCCGCGCGTGAAACGCTCACCGAGGGCCGCCAGCATTTCGAGCTCGGCGAGGCCTTGGGCCTGATGGATTTCGAGACCGCGACCAAGATCTCCGGCTCGCGCTTCGTCGTGCTCAAGGGCCAGATCGCCCGGCTGGAGCGGGCGCTCGGGCAGTTCATGCTCGATCTTCACACGCAGGAGCACGGCTATCTCGAGGTCGCGCCGCCGATCCTGGTGCGCGACGAGGCGATGTTCGGCACGGCGCAGCTGCCGAAGTTCGAAGAGGACCAATTTTTTGTAGGCAATGGCGTCTCTGCACGAACCCTGCAGAAACGAATGCACAATTACGCATTCGAATCGAAGAATAAATCTTTGTCTAGTTATTTCGAGCCGAGCACTGTTTTCGACGAGATAATCGAAGAAAATTTCCAGATTTCAACTGAGTTACTGGCCATTGAGCTTACGCGCCGCTGGCTCATCCCGACCGCCGAAGTCCCGCTCACCAACCTCGTCCGCGAATCCATCCTCTCGGAAGACGAACTGCCCTTGCGCTTCACGGCGCTCACCCCCTGCTTCCGCGCGGAAGCGGGTTCGGCCGGGCGCGACACCCGCGGGATGCTGCGGCAGCACCAGTTCAACAAGGTCGAGCTGGTCTCGATCACCGCCCCGGAGAAGTCGGCGGACGAGCACGAGCGCATGCTGGCCTGCGCCGAGACGGTCTTGAAGAAGCTCGACCTGCCGTTCCGGACGATGACCCTGTGCACCGGCGACATGGGCTTCGCCAGCCAGAAGACCTACGACATCGAGGTCTGGATGCCGGGCCAGAAGACCTTCCGCGAGATCTCGTCCTGCTCGGTCTGCGGCGATTTTCAGGCGCGACGGATGAATGCCCGGTACCGTAAGGACGGCAAGCCCGCCTTCGTGCATACCCTGAACGGCTCGGGCGTCGCGGTCGGCCGTGCGCTGATCGCGGTGATGGAGAACTATCAGAACCCGGACGGCAGCGTCACGATCCCGTCCGTGCTCGCGCCCTACATGGGCGGCCTCAACCGGATCGAAGGACCACGCCCGTAATGCGCATTCTCGTCACCAACGACGACGGCATCCACGCGCCGGGCCTGGAGACGCTGGAGGGCATCGCCCGGACGCTCTCCGACGACGTCTGGGTGGTGGCGCCCGAGACCGACCAATCCGGCGTCTCGCACTCGCTGTCGCTGAACGACCCCCTGCGCCTGCGCCACATCGCGGAGAAGCGCTTCGCGGTGAAGGGCACGCCCTCCGATTGCGTCATCCTCGGCGTGCGCCACATCCTGGCCGACCACGGCCCGGACCTCGTGCTGTCGGGGGTCAACCGCGGCCAGAACGTCGCCGAGGACGTGACCTATTCCGGCACCATCGCCGCCGCGATGGAGGGCACGATCCTCAACGTGCGCTCGATCGCGATGTCGCAGGCCTACGGGATCGGCGGCCGCGGCAACCTGAAATGGCAATGCGCCGCCCATCACGGGCCGATCGTGGTGAAGAAGATCCTCGAGACCGGGATCGAGCCGGGCATCGTGATCAACGTCAACTTCCCCGATTGCGAGCCGGAGGAGGTCGCCGGCATCGCCGTGGCGGCGCAGGGGCAGCGCAATCAGGCGCTGCTCGCCATCGACGCGCGCACCGACGGGCGCGGCAATCCGTATTTCTGGCTCGCCTTCGCCAAGGCCCGGTTCGAGCCGGGCAACGGCTCCGACCTGAAGGCGATCGCCGAGAAGCGCATCTCGGTGACGCCGCTGCGCCTCGACCTCACCGACGAGCCGACGCTGACGCGCTTCGCCCAGGCCTTCGCGGAGTAGGCGGATCCCGCAGCCGCGGCGGTTCTGAATTCCGGGCTCGCCTGCGGCGCCCCGCAACGACGGGGCCGAAAGCGGACATCCTCTCGGGGGCGACCGCATCCCGAACCGGAGACTCGCCCGATGAGCCTCGTCCTGATCCCCGGATACATGGCCGATGCCAGCCTGTGGGACGACATGGCCGAGGCGCTGGCGCCCGCAGGCCCGATCCACCATGCGAGCCTCGCCCACGACGACACGATCCCGGCGATGGCGCAGCGGCTGCTCGCCGAGGCGCCGGCGCGCTTCGTGCTCGTCGGGTTCTCGATGGGCGGCTACGTCGCCCGCGAGGCGGCGCGGCTCGCGCCGGAGCGGGTGCGGGGGCTGGTGCTGATCGCGACCTCGTCGCGATCCGACTCGCGCAAGCAGGCGGTCGCCAAGCGCCTCGCCATCGAGGGCGTCGAGGCCGGCCACTTCGGCGGCCTGAGCCGGGCGGCGGCGGCCGCCTCGGTGCATCCGGACCGGGCCGGGGACGCGGCCCTGATCGAGCGCATCCGTGCGATGGGGCAGCGCCTCGGGCGCGAGGCCTTCCTGCGCCAATCCCGGCTCGAGCGGGTCGGCGACGCGGATCGGCTCGGCGCGCTCGGCTGCCCGACGCTGGTGATCGCCGCCGGCCGGGACCGCCTGCGCAGCATCGCGGAATCGGAGGAGCTGCGCGACGGCATCCCCGGCGCGACGATGGCGGTGGTCGCGGATGCCGGCCACATGCTGCCGCTCGAGGCGCCGGACGCGCTGGCGGCGCTCATCCTCGCCTGGATCGGCGACCTGCCGCCATGACCGGAGGCGACGAGGACGCGATCGACGACCAGGCCGGCGCGAGCTTGAGCGGCCATGCCGGCCTCGGCGGGGCGATCGAGAACGCCGCCTTCGTGCTGGCCCTGCGCGGGCGCGGCACCCGCGACACGGCGGTGCTGCGGGCGATGGAGCAGGTGCCGCGCGCCGCGTTCGCCCCCGCCGCGTATCGCCACCTCGCCCGGCGCGACCTTTTTCTGCCGCTGCCCTGCGGCGCGGCGATGACCGCACCGAGCACGGTGGCGACGATGCTGACGCTGCTGAAGGTCGAGCCCGGAATGCGGATCCTCGAGATCGGCACCGGGTCCGGCTACGTCACGGCGCTGCTGCTGCAACTCGGCGCCGGCGCGGTGACGAGCCTGGAGCGCTACGCGACGCTGGCCGGGCAGGCGAGCGCGAACCTCGCAGGGCGCGCCCGCGTGCTCCAGGGCGACGGCCTCGCCGACACCGCGGGGGGCGGCTACGACCGCATCCTGGTCCACGGTGCGGTCGCGGAGCCGCCCGCATCCTGGGCCGCGGCGCTGAAGCCCGGCGGCCGCCTCGTCGCCGGATCGGAGGGCGGGCTGATGGCGGCCACGCATGGCGGGCAGGGCCTCGTCGTCGAGCCGGGACCGCGCCTGCGCCTCGCGCCGCTGGTGCCCGGACGAGCCGCCGCGCTTTAACCAATCGCGCTCGCCGCTCCGCCTGCGGTAAGCATTCCTAAGGAGCGATCCCGAGAGCGAAATGGTGCTCGCGCGGCCGTGAACGTGGTGAACGGGAACGGTTGTTTAACCTGAATCCGGCTTTCATGGGCTCATCAAGTTGCGTCAGGCAAACGGGTGCGTCGATGCGGGTTCGCGGGACTGGTCGGAGGATGAAGACGCTGTCGCGCTTCGCTCTCATCGGAGTTATCGGCAGCGGTGCCGCCGCCTGCTCGTCGGACGCATCGCGTCTCGACAGCCCCTTCACCAACCCGTTCGCGTCGAACATGGCGAGCGAGCCGGCGGCGACGGGCAGCCTGCCGGACATGCCGTCGGCGCCGCCGATCCGCACCGGCCGGATCCAGTCCGAGGCGCTCGGCGCGCCGACGGCGATCTCGCCCCGGCCCGGCCCGGTGGCGGCCCGCGTGCCGACCCAGCCGATGGCGCAGACCACCCGCGTCGCCTCCACCGGCACGCCCGGCTGGAACGCGCAAGGGGGCACCACCATCACCGTCGCCCCGAACGACAGCCTCAACCAGATGTCGACCCGCTTCGGCGTGCCGGCCTCGGCGATCCTGTCGGCCAACGGCCTGACCAGCGCCGGCCAGGTGACGCCCGGCCGCCAGCTGATCATCCCGGTCTACAGCGCCTCGGGCATGAACCCGGCAGCCGCCCCGATGACGGCGCGGGCCGTTCCCGCCGCCCCCTCGGAGCGGATCAAGGCCGCGGAGGCCAAGCGCCAGGACGACACGAAGGCGGAGGCCAAGCGCAAGGAGGCGGCCAAGGAGGCGGCCAAGGAAGCCGCCAAGGAGGCCCAGAAGGAGGCCGAGGCCAGGAAGCTCGCCGACAAGCGCGCCGAGGAGAAGGCCCGCAAGGACGTCGCCGCCAAGGAGGCCGACGCCAAGAAGCATCACGTGCGCCCCGGCCAGGTCGCCAAGGCCGATACGAAGCCCGACACCAAGGCCGAGGCGACGCGCAAGGTTGAGGCGGAGGCCAAGCAGGCCAAGGTCGACGCCGCCAAGGCCGACGCCGCCAAGGACGCGGCGAAGAAGGTCGCCGAGGCGAAGGCCGCCAAGGCCGCTTCGGAGAAGGCGGCCTCGGAGAAGGTCGCGGCCGAGAAGGTCGCCGCCGCCAAGCCGGAGCCGGTCAAGACCGCCGCCGTGGCGAAGGTCGAGCCCGCCAGCACCGGCTCGGTCGCCGCCGCGGCCCCAAGCGCCCCGGCCGCGCCGGACCAGACCTTCCGCTGGCCCGCCAAGGGCCGGGTGATCTCCGGCTACGGCTCCTCGGGCAACGAAGGCATCAACATCGCGGTGCCCGAGGGCACCGCGGTGAAGGCCGCCGAGGACGGCACTGTCGCCTATGCCGGCTCGGACGTGAAGGGCTACGGCAAGCTCGTGCTGGTGCGGCACTCGAACGGGTACGTGTCGGCCTACGCCCACAACGGCGAGCTCGACGTGAAGCCCGGCGAGAAGGTGAAGCGCGGCCAGACGATCGCCAAGTCGGGCGCGTCGGGCAACGTCACCTCGCCCCAGCTGCACTTCGAGATCCGCAAGAGCGGCGCGCCGATCGACCCGATGTCGCAGCTCGCCAGCAACTGAGCGATTTCCCGAGACCCACGATCGAGGGCGGTCCGCGAGGGCCGCCCTTTCGCGTTTCGGCGCGTCGTCAGGTGCCGGGCGTGCGCAGCGTCCCGTCGGGGCTGTGCTGGTCGACCGCCGCGGGCAGCACCTTCGCCAGGACCGCGAGGACCTGGTCGGTCGGGATCCCGAGCTTGTCGGCGATCTGCCGGACCTGCTCGTTGTCCAGGACCTTGCGCAGGTCCTCGGTGGTGATCGGCGCGTTCGGGCCTCGGCCGAGCCAGGAATTCACCTGCGCGGCGTAGCCCAAATTCTGGAGCTGGTTCAGCAGCCCCTGAAGCCCGCCCGGCAGCACCCGCTCGACGATGCCGGGAAGGGCCTCGACGGCGGCCTGGCCCAGGCTGCCGCCGAGCGCCGACTTGAGGGTATCGAACAGGCTCATCGCTGGGTTCCTCGCCGTGATCCGCGCTTCACTCTAGCCGCCGGCCGGCGTCAGGCCACCTGCGTCGAGAATTGCCGCTGCGGCGCGAGCGTCCCGTCCCGGCTCTGGCGGTCGACCGCCCCGGGCAGGAACTCGGCGAGCGCCGTCGGCACGCGCGCTTCCGGGATGCCGAGGTCGGCGGCGAAGCGCGTCAGCGCCTCGGGCGAGAGCAGGGCGGCGTAGGCGCCCGCGGGGAGGGCGACGTTCGCCTCGGATCCGAGCCACGAGGCGACGGCCGAGCCGTGGCCCGCCGCGCGCAGGGCATCGAGGAAGGCCGGCAGGCCGCCGGGATAGATCTTGGCGAAGGACATCGGCAGGCCGTCGCCGCCGATCGCGTCGATGCGGGCTTCCGCGCGGGCGAGCGCGGATCGGATCGCGTCGAAGAGTCCCATGATGTCAGCCCCGTCCCGCCTGCTCGTCCGCCGGGAGGCGGATCGCTCGAGGTGCAAGCTCGGGCGTAGCGGACGCAAAGCAAGCGCCTGCGGCGTCGAGAAATGCGCCTGCGGCGTCGACAACGCGCCTGCGGCGTCGACAACGCGCCCGCAACCGATCGGCCGACGGGATTTCGATCAGTCGAGGGTCCGGCCGAGCCGCCCGGCCAGATCTTGGATGAACTGGAAGGCGGTGCGGCCGGAACGCGAGCCGCGGGTGGTCGCCCATTCCAGCGCCTCGGCCCGGAGCGCGTCGGGCTCGACCGGAAGGGCGTGGCGCTCGGCATAGGCGCGGATCATCGCCAGGTACTCGTCCTGGCTGCACTTGTGGAACCCGAGCCACAGGCCGAACCGGTCCGAGAGCGAGACCTTCTCCTCCACCGCCTCGCCGGGGTTGATCGCGGTGGAGCGCTCGTTCTCCACCATCTCGCGGGCGAGCAGGTGCCGGCGGTTCGAGGTGGCGTAGAACAGCACGTTGCCCGGCCGTCCCTCGATGCCGCCGTCGAGCGCCGTCTTCAGCGACTTGTACGAGGTGTCGTCGCCATCGAACGAGAGGTCGTCGCAGAACACCACCCAGCGATGCGGGTCGGAGCGGAGCGTCGCCATCAGGTCGGGCAGCGCCTCGATGTCCTCGCGGTGAATCTCCACGAGCTTCATCGGCAGGGCGCCGGCCGCGCGGCGCGCGTTGATCTCGGCATGCACCGCCTTCACGAGCGACGACTTGCCCATGCCGCGCGCGCCCCAGAGCAGCGCGTTGTTGGCCGGCAGCCCGCGCGCAAAGCGCTCGGTATTCTCGGCCAGGGTATCGCGCGCCCGGTCGATGCCGGTGAGCAGGCCCATCTCGACGCGGTTGACGGTGCGCACCGGGATCAGCCGGCGCTCGGGCCCCCACAGGAAGGCGTCGGCGGAGGTGATGTCCGTCACCGGTCGCGCGGGCGGGGCGGCCCGCTCCAGCGCCGTGGCGATGCGCTCCAGCAGCGGCATCAGGGTCTCGAGGGTGGTCGCTTGCGTCATGGCGGATCGGTTCGGATGGCTCTTCGAGGACCGCACGGGCCTACGCGCGCTCGGCACGACTCGCAACACGAGCTGCGACACGGCCTGCAACGTCCGGAGCCCGCTCGCGTTGGTCGGCGCATCGCAACGCCGGAGACCCGCCTTGATCTTCCCCGCCACCACCGCCCTCTTCGCCGCCCTGTTCGCCTTGATCTACATCGGCCTGTCCGGCTGGGTGGTGGGGGCCCGGGTCAGCGGCAACGTCCTCGTCGGGGATGGCGGCCGGGACGGATTGCAGCGTCGCATCCGCTCGCACGGCAACTTCTCGGAATACGTGCCGCTGACGCTCGGCCTGATCGCCCTGCTCGAAGCGGGCGGGACCCGGCACTGGATCGTGCTGACGCTGCTCTCGCTGCTCCTGATCGCGCGCCTGCTGCATCCGGTCGGCATGTTCGCGCCGGTCAACTCGCCGCGCCAGTTCGCCTGCCGCGGCGGCGGCATCCTCGTCACGCTGCTCGTCATGACGGTGGCGGCGGTGCTGCTCCTCGTCCGGGCGATATGAGGGGGTCGCGCCGCCCGGCGTTGCTTTCGGAACGCCCCTGGCTATAGTCCGCGCGCTTTCAGACAGGCCCGGCGACGCTTCCGACAGGCGCGCACGGGCCCGACGTCACATGAGGAGACGCGCTTGATCACCCCCGCCTTCGCGCAAGGGGCCGGCACTGCTGCCGGCGGAGCCGAGATCGCCTTGCAGGTGGTTCCCTTCGTCCTCATCTTCGTGATCATGTACTTCCTGATCCTGCGGCCGCAGCAGAAGCGGGTCAAGGAGCATCAGGCCCTGGTCAAGAACGTCCGCCGCGACGACACGATCGTCACCAACGGCGGCCTCGTCGGCCGGGTGGTGAAGGTGCTGGACGACGCCACCGAGATCGAGGTGGAGATCGCGCCGAACGTCCGGGTCAAGGTAGTGCGCACCATGATCTCCGAGGTCCGCGTCAAGGGTGGGCCGGTCAAGGCCGTCTAGGGCGCTCTCCGCCGAAGTTGGGGCCGGTTCGGCTCGAGAGCGCGTGGGACGGCAAGAGCCCGGAACCGGTTCCCAACGCGACGCGATCGGGAACGGCTCCGGACCCGCCGGATCAGGATGCCGGGGCAAGCCCTCGGCAGGACTGCAGAAAACAGAGTCGGCGGATGCTGCGCTTTTCCCGTACCAAAATCGTCGTGACGCTCGTCGCGATCCTGATCGGCCTCAGCCTTGCGGTGCCGAGCTTCTTCTCGCCCGAGCAGCGCAAGGGCTTCATGGCCGCGCTGCCGGGCTGGTTCCCCGCCTGGATCGTGCCGACCCGCGCGATCGTGCTCGGACTCGACCTGCAGGGCGGCTCGCAGCTCCTGCTGGAGGTCGACCAGACCGAGCTCGTCGCCTCCCAGGCCAAGGCCCTGCGCGACGAGGTCCGCGGCGTGCTCCAGCGCGAAAGCGTGCGGGCCGACGGCGGCATCGGCATCCTCCAGCGCGGCGTCCAGGTCCGCGTCGCGGACGCGGCCGCCCGCGCCAAGGTGATGCCCAAGCTGCAGGAGCTGGCGCAGCCCATCTCGAACCCGCTCGTCGGCCAGACAGGCGGACGGACGCTCGACATCACCGAGCAGCCCGATGGCCTGATCCGCCTCGCGCTCACCGATGCCGGCATCAACGAGCGCACGCGGCGCGCCGTGACGCAGGGTATCGAGGTCATCCGCCGCCGCCTCGACTCGACCGGGACGCTGGAGCCGTCGATCCAGCAGCAGGGCGCCGACCGCATCCTGATCCAGGTCCCCGGCCTGCAGGACCCGGAGCGCCTCGAGGCGCTCCTCGGCAAGACCGCCAAGCTCGAGTTCCGGATGATCTCCGACAATCCGGCCGGCGACGTCGACATGCTGCCCTCGCGCGACGAGCGCGGCGCCAAGGTGGCGGTGGAGCGCCGGGTGATGGCCGACGGCGGCGACCTGACCGACGCGCAGCCGGCCTTCGACCAGCAGACCCACGAGCCGATGGTGAGCTTCAAGTTCAACCTGAAGGGCGCCCAGCGCTTCGGCCAGGCGACCTCGGAGAACGTCGGCCGCCGCATGGCGATCGTGCTCGACAACGAGGTGGTCTCTGCCCCGGTGATCCGCACCGCGATCACCGGCGGCTCCGGTCAGATCACCGGGAACTTCTCAGTGCAGCAGGCCAACGACCTGTCGATCCTGCTGCGGGCCGGCGCGCTGCCGGCGAAGTTCACCGTGGTCGAGCGCCGCGTCGTCGGGCCGGGGCTGGGCAGCGACTCGATCCGCGCCGGCAAGATCGCCACCGGCGTCGCCGGGCTCCTCGTCGTCGGCTTCATGTTCCTGACCTACGGCACCTTCGGCTTCATCGCGAACATCGCCCTCATCGTCCACGTCGGGCTCATCCTCGGCCTGATGTCGGTGCTGGAAGCCACCATGACGCTGCCCGGCATCGCCGGCATCGTGCTCACCATCGGCACGGCGGTGGATTCCAACGTGCTGATCTACGAGCGCATGCGCGAGGAGCACCGCGCCGGCCGCTCCCTGGTCTCGGCGCTGCAGGCGGGCTTCGACCGGGCCTTCGCCACCATCATCGACTCGAACTCGACCATGGCGATCGCCGCGCTGATCCTGTTCTTCCTCGGCTCCGGCCCGGTGAAGGGTTTCGCGGTCGTGTTCATCCTCGGCATCCTCACCACCGTCATCACCGCGGTGACGCTGACGCGGATGATGATCGCCGTGTGGTACAAGTCCTTCCGGCCCAAAGCCCTTCCGTTCTGAACGTCTCCCGTTTCGGGAGGCCGCTTCCCGATCGCAAGGTCCCAAAAGAATGCGCCTGCTTCGCCTCTGGCCCGACGAGTCGCACTTCGACTTCATGCGCTTCCGCCGCCTGAGCTTCCCGCTCTCGGCGATCCTGTCGGTCGTGACCGTGGTGCTGTTCCTCACCGTCGGCCTGAACTACGGCATCGACTTCAAGGGCGGCACGCTGGTCGAGCTGCAGGCGAAGTCGGGCACCGCCGACGTCGGCGAGATCCGCCACACGGCCGCTGGCTTCGGCTTCGGCGAGCCCGAGGTGCAGGAGCTCGGCAACCAGGGCACCGTGCTGGTGCGCCTGCCGCTTCAACCCGGCGAGCAGGGCCAGACGGCGGTGATGAACAAGGCGCACGGCGCCTTCGACAAGGATTACGAGTTCCGCCGCACCGAGACCGTCGGCCCCCGCGTCTCGGGCGAGCTGGTGCAGTCGGGCACGCTCGGCGTCGTGCTCTCGGTCGTCGCGGTGCTGCTCTACCTGTGGTTCCGCTTCGAGCGCGAGCTGGCGCTCGGCGCCATCGTCGGCACGCTCCACGACATCGTGCTGACCATGGGCGTGTTCATCGTCACCCGGATCGAGTTCAACATGACCTCGATCGCGGCGATCCTCACCATCGTCGGCTACTCGCTGAACGAGACCGTGGTGGTGTTCGACCGGACCCGCGAGCTGATGCGCCGCTACAAGACGATTCCCACCGACGAGCTGCTCAACCTCTCGATCAACTCGACGATGTCGCGAACCGTGATGACCTCGATCTCGGCCTTCCTGTCGCTGCTGGCGCTGGTGCTGTTCGGCGGCGAGGCGATCCGCGGGTTCGCGGTGGTGATGCTCTGCGGGGTGGTGATCTGCACCTACTCGGCGATCTTCGTCTCGACGCCGGCGCTGATCTATCTCGGGCTGATGCTCTCGGGCACCAAGGCCCAGGCCGCCCGCGGGCGCCTGCCGCAGGCCGCGGAGTAGGGCGGAGAGACGGGGGACGCACAGCGCATGGCCGAGCTCGACGGCTTCCTGCCCGGGCGCCACCTGATCGACGCCTACGGCAACGGCGGCTTCCGCTTCGGCGAGATGTCGCACCGCGGCTCGATCCTGGCGCTGCCGTCGGGCATCCGCGCCTGGGCCACGACCGAGGGGAGGGCGATCGACCGCACCGCGTTGCGCCCGGTCCAGGCGGAATCGGCGGAGATCGAGCTACTGCTCGTCGGCACGGGCCTCGACATCGTGCCGCTGCCACCCGATCTTCGGGCATGGCTCAAGGACAACCGGATCGGTCTCGACGTGATGCAGACGGGCGCGGCGGCGCGCACGTACAACATCCTGGTGGCGGAGAACCGCAAGGTGGCGGCGGCCCTGATCGCGGTCGCGTGAGCGCAGAGCCGGGGCAGGGGGACAGCCAAGCAGAGGGTAAAGGCGGCCTCGCCTTCGCCTTCCGCCACTGCGAGGACCTCGTCCGCGCGGGCGACCCCGACCGCTACTTCGCCACGCTGTTCGCGCCGCAGGCCTTCCGCCCGCACCTGTTCGCGCTCTACGCCTTCAGCCTGACGGTCGCCCGCGTGCGCGAGGCCGCCTCGAACCCGATGGCCGGCGAGATCCGCCTGCAATGGTGGCGCGACGCGCTCCAGGGCGAGGCCCGCGGCGACGTGAAGGCCAATCCCGTCGCCGCCGCGCTCCTCGACGTGATCGTCGCGCGCCGCCTCGGGCGCCAGTCCTTCGTCGACCTGATCGACGCCCGCGTCTTCGACCTCTACGACGACCCGATGCCGCGGCTGAACGACCTGGAAGGCTATTGCGGCGAGACCGCCTCGGCCCTGTTCCGGCTGGCGAGCCTGATCCTGTGCGACGGCACCGAGCCGGGCGGGGCGGCCGCCGCCGGTCATGCCGGCGTCGCCTACGGCATCACCGGCCTGCTGCGGGCGATGCCGTGGCACGCGCGGGCGGGCCAGGTCTACCTGCCGGCCGACGTGTTCCGCAGCCACGGCGTCACCCGCGAGGACATCGTCACCGGCCGCGGCGGCCCGGGCCTGCGCGGCGCCTGCGCGGACCTGCGCGCCGACGCCCGACGGCACCTGGCCGCCTACGCCGCGGCGAAGGACACGATCGCGCCGGCCGCGCGCGCCGCCTTCCTGCCGCTCGCCCTGGTCGACGGCTACCTCGCCGCGATGGAGCGCCCGGGCTACGACCCGCTCAACACCCCGATCGAGACCGCCCGCTGGCGCCGCCTGTGGCGGCTGTGGCGCGGGTCGCGGGCGGCGGGGTAGGGACGCGAATCTTCCCTCCGCCGCACCCAAGTCGGGCTTGCCCGACTTGGGCACACGGGGTGCGGATCTCGGGCAAGCCCGAGATCCGTCGGGGGGAGGGAAGACGCCCGGCACGCATGAGCCATCCTACGATGTAACCCCCGGCTCCGGCCGGCGCGTTGGCGCCCGCGCCGTCCTCGTCTACGCTCGCCTCCGAGACGCTCCAGGGAAGAGACCAGACCCTCATGGCCGACAGCTACGACGTGCTCATCATCGGCGCCGGCCCTGGCGGCTACGTCACCGCGATCCGTGCGGCGCAGCTCGGGT
>NZ_JAKSYF010000173.1:0-24329 GCF_022829745.1 Methylobacterium sp. E-016 | reverse complement strand
TGTGTTGCAGTGCAACATTCGTCGCTGGCTCGTGTTGGATAGATGCTACCCTCGCATCGCCGCGTGAGGGACGGCATCCCGATCGTCCGCTCGTCGTGCGGGTCCGGAGGTGCTGCCATCCTCCGGAGAGACATCATGATGCGCCTGATTGCCACCGCTGTTCTTGCGACCCTACCGCTTCCCGCCCTCGCATCGTCCTGCGCCGCGCAAATCAGCACCATCGAGCGTCGCCTTGACAGCGCTGGAGCAGTTCAAGTCGCCGGCCTTCGGCCGGGCCACGAGCTTCGAGCGGGCTCACCACGGGGCCTGACCACCGTCCGAAGCGGCTCTCCGAGCGATCCCGAAACGGTCTCGACCGCCGACCACATCGCCGCCGCGCGGACCCTCATCGTCCGGGCGTCCGCCGAGGACCGAGGCGGCGACAAGCGCTCATGCGAGAATACGATGACCGAGGCAAAGGGCATGATCGGCGCCCTGCCGTAGCTCACATTCCGCTCCGTACAGGGCCATCCTTGAAAGCATCCCTATGACAGAGCGTCCCGGACCCGCGGCGATTAAATTGGCGGAGCGCTCTATCGACCGGCCCGGCGCCTTGGCACGTCGGTACGGCAACCAAGCCGGCAGCCGCGCCTACGACCTGTTTGTCCCGTCGGGTTCCGGAAGCGGTCCCCGTCCGCTCGTGGTGATGCTCCACGGCTGCTCGCAGACCGCGCGCGACTTCGCCATCGGAACCCGGATGGACCGGCTGGCCGAGGAGCAGGGCGTCATCGTGGCCTATCCCGATCAGCCCCGGTCGGCCAACATGCTCAAGAGCTGGAACTGGTTCAGGGACAGCGACCAGCACCGCGGGAGGGGCGAGCCGTCCATCCTCGCCGGGCTAACCCGACGGATCATGGAGGACCTCGACGTGGACCCGGCAAGGGTCTACGTCGCGGGCCTGTCCTCGGGCGGGGCAGCGGCCGCAGTAATGGGCCAAACCTACCCGGACATCTATGCCGCCGTCGGCATCCATTCTGGACTCGCCAGCGGGGCCGCCGGGTCGATGGCGGCAGCCCTCTCGACGATGCGCCGGGGCGCCGTGCGTCAACCGTTGCGGACAGCGCATCCGGTCCCGACCATCGTGTTCCATGGGGACCGCGACACGACCGTCGCATCGATCAACGGGGACCAGGCCATAGCGCAATCGCGACCGGGGACGGAACTAACTGGCACCACCACCGAGGGGCGTTCCGCAGCCGGGAGGTCGTTCACGCGGACCGTCCTGGCAGAGACCTATGGAGCCTGGTCATCGGAGCAATGGCTCCTGCACGGTGCCGGCCATGCCTGGGCCGGAGGCCACCCATCCGGGTCACACACCGATCCCCAGGGCCCCGATGCGAGTCGGGAGATACTGCGCTTCTTCATGTCTAACACGATGGGTGCGCGACTGCATATGACCTGACGAGCGGCACAGATCGGCTCCGCAGTGATGTCTCCGAGTGGCCAAGGACTGGTGACGTCGAGGGCGCGCCGACGATTGTCGACGTGACCTGCCCGTTTTGGGTGCGACGCGCTCGCTCTCGTGCAACGGGCAGTTATCCTCCCGCCGCCCCGAACCGAAGTCGGTTGAGCACCGACAAACGACCACTTCGGAGAAGCGCCCAGGGCGGTCCGGACGTTTCAATTGAAGCGTGAACGGGCGCGGCGTCAACGTCTGCTCACGTACGTTGCCGTCCGAAAGCGGACCGGCGGAAATCCACCCCGCTCGGCCGTTGGAACCACTGTTAGCCCATTTCCAAAGCGGACCGGCAGGAATTCACCCTGAGTAGACGATATCAGGGTAGCGCAGATGGGCGGGAGGATGGGGCGCAGATTTCCAGTTTGCTCAAATTCCTCGATGTGGCTGACCAGCAGTGCTTACTCGACACGACAGAGGGGCCGTTACAGGCACGGTGTCCGGTATGGCAGGCACCTTGGATGAGGCGTTTGGTACGAGGGATCAGATTTACTGAACCGACTTGCTCGGGTCATCGGCGGGGTTGATGTAGTTCAGCCCGAAGGGCCCAGAGCCATTCACCTGAAGCTCTACCGGCTGCTCGGTGGTCCAGAGCGAATGCGGCATGTCCTTGGGCAGGAACACGAACCCGCCCGCGCGCAGCTCCTTGCCTTTCGCCTTGTCGATGGTCCCACCGTGCTCGTGATAGATCGATCCCGAGAGGATTGTCAGCGTCTCGGCTTCGGAATGAGTATGGGGCGAGATCACCGTGTTGGCGGGAAACTTCACCCGCAGGACAAAGGGGCCGGGCTTACTCGGATCGCCCGAGACCATGCTGATTTGCGTGCCCTTCGGTAGGTTCGTCGGTCCCGGTTGATAGGTCGCGCTCGCGGCATCCGGCAGGGTAACCGCGCCGTGCGTTCCATGGTCCTGCGCGAAACCTACGCCCGTGTTGGCGATCATGACAGCGAGACCGGTGGCGATGGTCCGAAGGCGTTTGGTCATGGATCGTTCCCCCGCCCGTCTGCGACAGGCTCGATGACCAGTTAGCGTACAATCAAGCTTTGGCCACTCTGGCGGTGTTGGGGCTTCTGTCTCGCTCTCCCCGCAACGCCCCCTACAGGCGTTCAGCCGAGTTACGCGAGCGATCCAACCGCTGCCTGGGCCGGGCGCGGTGCGCTGAAGTGACATTTCGAAGTTGCAGTTGTTGTAAGTATCGGGATCGGGTGCGACGGCGATGTCTGCTTTATCGCTTATCCGCTCGAAAGCGGTCAGGCAGAAATCCACCCAACCCGGTCGTTGACCTCTGCCTTAACAGGCTGGGCGCGGACCTTCCGAGGGTCTGATCGGCCCCCAGACGGTGGTCCAAGGGTGGAGTTAGTGCGCGGTAGGCCGTTCTGCCACGGGTAGCTTGGCCGGCGGAGCTGGTCGGGCGAGCGCAGCCGGCCAAGCGGAGAACGCTGGCACGAACACCTCCGGTGCCGGGGGCCGGTATCCCAGCGAGGCATGTGGGCGCACAGTGTTGTAGTGACGCCTCCAGCTTTCGATCACGATCTGCGCCTCCTTGAGTGTGTAGAAGATCTCACCATTCAGGAGTTCGTCGCGCAGACGCGCGTTGAAGCTCTCGACGTACCCATTCTCCCAGGGTGAGCCTGGCGTGATGTAAGCGGTTTTGCTGCCGACCGCGGTGATCCAGGCTTGCACAGCCTTCGCGACGAACTCAGGCCCATTATCCGAACGAATATGGCCCGGTACGCCACGCAGGATGAACAGGTCCGAGAGCACGTCGATAACGTCGATCCCCTTGAGCTTGCGTGCGACCCGGATCGCCAGGCATTCGTGCGTGAACTCATCGACCACGTTGAGCATCCGGATCTTGCGCCCATCGTGCGTGCGGGCCTCGACGAAGTCGTACGACCATACGTGATTGCGGTGTTCCGGGCGAAGACGAACACAGGAGCCGTCGTTGTCCCAGATCCGCCCCCGCTTGGGCTGCTTGGCCGGCACCTTCAGCCCCTCACGCCGCCAGATCCGCTCGACGCGCTTGTCGTTGACCGACCACCCGGCCGCCTTCAGCAACGCGCTGATCTTGCGGTAGCCGTAGCGCCCGTACTTCTCGGCCAACGCCACAAGATCGGCCGTCAGCGCCTCTTCGTCGTCTCGGCCCCGCGGTACCTTGCGCTGCGTCGAGCGATGCTGTCCGAGCGCCCGACAGGCGCGGCGCTCGGAGACGGTCATCGTCCGCATAATGTGCTCGACACAGGCGCGCCGGCGCGCGGGGCTCAAAAGTTTCCCCGGGACGCCTCCTGCAGGATCAGCTTGTCGAGGGTGAGATCCGCAATCGCCTTTCGAAGCCGCTGGTCCTCGGTCTCCAGGTCCTTCATCCGACGAACCTGATCCGACTTCAGGCCGCCAAACTCACGCCGCCACCGGTAGTATGTCACTGAGCTCACGCCGAGCGCGCGGATTGCATCGGCCACGCTCTGGCCCTGTGAGATCAGCACATCCGCCTGCCGCAACTTGGCGACGATCTCCTCGGGCTTCGGGTGCTTTGCCATCTCGTCCGTCCTCCAGGCTCAAAAGCCATACCAAAGGGCGGACCACTTCAATGGGGGCGGACCACTTGACGAACTAAAGAGGAGCCCGCCATGCGAACACGGCGAGCTCCCCAGACTACGCGGCCGTTGCGGCCGTTAGAGCGCAGCTGTTGCGTCAGTCAGAGTACGAAGTTGCCGTTCTGCGTATTGGTAAATTGGGTCGCGTCCACGCCCACCAGCTTGATAAGGCCATCGCCCACACCGAAAGTACCAGCGTTGGCGCCGTCAATCATCACGTACGCGTTGGAGCCATAGCTAAAAACGACGTCGCTACCATTGGCGATGGCGGCCGCTCCCTGCACGGCAGCGAAGAGGGAGGAAGAACTCTTGAGGGTATCAAGCTGACTCGACGTCAAGCTTTTGCCTGCACCATTCAAGTTCAACACATCTTGGGACGTACTGAAGTCGGTCACGACGATTAGGCTGTTTTGAAATCCGGTAGCGTTAGCGGTGGCAACATTTGCCACCGCGCCCAGCTGTATCGTGTCTTTTCCGATCCCCAGCGTCAAGTTGGATTGCGACGCAGTACCAGAAGCACCTGCAACACTTGTTACAATTACAGTATCGTTGCCAGCGCCCATATCGACTGTGAGCGCCTTGTTCTGTTGGATCTGAAATGCAAACGTATCTCTGCCGGAGCCGCCTACGACACCAGTCAGAGTAGAACCCAAGCCAGTCAGATTGGAAGTCTCGTTGCCAGACGTTTCAGAAAAGTCGAGCGTGGTGAGGTGGGAACCAGTAACAGTAATATTACCGCTGCTGCTGAGCCCCACTTTTAACGTGGTGGCATTAGTGCCAGCATTGATCGTCAGCGCTCCAGCGCCCGCTACGGCGCCCGTTACGGTCTCGACGCCAGTATTGCTTGCGGCAAAGGTAATCGCTGAGCCAGATGCAACCCCGTCCAAAGCGACATTCAGCGCTTGGCTGGTTGTTGTGCCATTCACAGCCACGGTCGCGGCCACAGCTGTTCCTGCCACTCCCGTGCTTCGAAAGCCTGCAGTTACTCCTTCAGCGATGGTGACATTGGCGAAGGTGCCGCCACCTGCCGCATTATCGGTTTGCCAAAGCTGCTGGATGCCCATGTAATTAGCCGAGTCCAGCAACGATGTACCAAATAAGTTGGAGTCATCGGTGTGAATTAGGTTGACAATTTCAACATTCGTTACGCTCGTGTTGACCGGAACTGTTCCGGGGGTCGAAAGATTGCCGCTGAGCGTGATATTGAATATGTCGAGGCCTGCGGCACCATCCACTGTGTCGCCATCGTTGAACGTTGAAACCCCACCCGTTGCGCTAACGATGCCGTTGATCGTATCGGCGCCAGCACCGCCTGCGACCGCTTCGGCTGCCGTGGTCGTTAGCTCGAGCGTCTGCGAAGCAGGCGTAGGCGTAGGCGTAGGTGCAGGCGCAGGTGCAGGCGCAGGTGCAGGTGCAGGCGTGGGCGTGGGCGTGGGCGTGGGCGTGGGTGTCGGATTGACGGGCGGAGAGGCTCCACCTTCGCTTCCTCCGGTGGGGCTATATGCCGGCAGCAAAGCACCCTGATAAGTCGCGCTGTCTGTGGCCGCGTACGTCAGGAAAGTGCTCACCGCCGAGCTCGAACGGGCGATGAACTCGTCCGACTGCGCAAAAGCGTAAAGTAATTGCCCTCGTGTCGTGTAGCCGGTCGCCCCTGTGACATAGTCGTTGATCTCCGCGTCTGATCCGACCCGCCCAAGCACGTTCTGGTAGAGCGCCTTGACAAAGGTCGCGTCGATCGCCTCGCTGGCGCCATAGCGGTTCACAAACTCCTGAGAGACAGTGAATTGCTGGGCCAGGGCTTGGTAGGTTTGGGCGGTGGGCTGATAGGCGTGCAGGTAGTCGCTCGCGTTATCGAGGCCGGCTTTATCGGGCACGCGGCCGAAGGCGGCTTGATAAAAGCGGATCACGGGGTCGACGGTTAGATGAGCCTCGGCCGAAGTGGCAATGCCGGCATAGAGGGCGCCTTCGAAGCCCGGATTAGCTTGCGAAGCAGTCACGTAGGCGTTGAGTTCAACCTGCGAGGGCGCACGGCCGAGAATATTTTGAAAGGCAGTTTGAATATCAGTGGCGTTGGCCATGGCGCGAACACTCTCGATTTTTAAACGCTATGCGGATTTCCGGCGGGGTACCACCTGGTGGATTTAAATCCCCATAGTAAATAAAAGCTTAACGGCTCCATGGACCTTGCATGAAGATGAGGCACCTGTCTTCAATCGTCCAGGGATGCGTCTTCCCCATAGGCCAAGAGCATTGCCCCTATCACCTTCGCGAATTTCACCCGCCCGGCTCACGCCGCGGCGGGTTTCTTCGTCTTAGAGCGCCTAACGAAACCGTCGGTTGGCGCGTTGGTGGCCTATGGCGAAGTTCCTCGTTCCCGGCGATCTCTGGGCAGTGATCGCGCTGCTGCTGCCTCCGGCGCGCGTGCGTCGAGAGGTAGGCGGCATAGCGCCTTCCCGCCCAATACGAACCCATCCGAGATGCCGAACACCCGCCTGCAGCTATTTCCCTGGGGCAGGCTCCACTGCAAGCGGTACACCCGGAGGCGCATCATCCACGGAGACCAGCGTGTAAGAGGCTCGGGTTTCACCGTTTCGCATTGCAGTCTGACGGACCTTGAGCCGCGTCAACCGCACGCTCCCGGCGATCCCCTCCCTGATATTGCCAGAGGGCGTTACCAAGGTATCGAAGCACTCGCGAGAGATCGGTCCTCTCTTGGTCGGTTCGCCGCGCTGATCGTGTAGCTCGAACCTCCGGGCGTCCGGCAGAAGGTACAGAATACCAATGAAATTCTCGAACCCTTCCTGGACCTCAAGGTTGTCAGTTCTTACGCGGGCGCGGGAGACCTCATCGCGGCTAATTGTGAAGTCCCGCTCTCCCTCAACGATCCGCACGGCCGCGCCTTGTTCATCCAAGAACGCGAAGAACGTTTTGACAGAGTCGAGAACCTTCGGGTCCTGCGCGTCCGTAGCCTCGTTGAATTCGGCCTGGGCGCCCTTTGCTGCGCTGTAGATGATGCCGATCGCATCATCGAGCGCCGGCTTGAGGCTTGGGCTTTCCTCGACCTCGCTCTCGGCTTCCTCCAACACGAAGCCAAACGATCCGCGGACCACATCCTTGATGATGAGCTGCGAGCGGTCACGGTGGCGCAGCCGACCCGCGCGGCCCACCGGCCCACTGTCAGCCGCATAGCGCGTCGAAACCACCGCCTGGAAGCTGCCGAGAGCTTTTGTGCTGAAGTCAGCCGTGATGCCGCGGGAGCCAATGACGGGGCGGCCGGAGAAGAACAGGCCGACCTCGGCCAGCGGTTCCTCAACGGCTCCTAGGTCATGGATTTGCCGTTCCAGCATTTCGCGGCGGCGACGGAACTGGAAATGACCGATCGGGTCGCGCTGCGGCGAGCGCCGTGCGAGCAAGCCGGTAACGGCGGCCAGATCGGCGCGGAGAGCTTCAAGCTCCAATCGCTTAGCCATGCTCTGCCCTCACAGCATAGCTCGCGCAGCGGCATCGTCCGACGCGAGCGAGACTTTTAGCATACCTTTCCAGAGATGACTATTTCGTTGATGGGAAAACAAACCGGACCAATAAGATGTAGCATCTACAATGAAATCAGCCTCAATGCCAAAATCGACATAATAGGCGTCCGTCTTGAACCGTTGCTTCGCTTCATATGGGTCGAACACTTGCGGGTTTCCCTGGAAGAAGGCGTCCCACTGTGCGTTGTCGGCAATGTGGCGGTAGGCAAATGTCACGATATCCACATCGCCTGGTGGCCTGTTGCGGATAATTTCGACGTTTTCACAGAAACTTCCCGCAATCCACTGAAAGCCTTGCACGATGCCGAGGCGGCGCAGCTCCTCGCGGTAGTCCAGTAGCCCCTCTAGGATTTCCGCCCGCTCAGCTGTGATCCCAAATCGTCCGACCACTTCCGTCATGCTCGCCTCATAGGGCGACATACCGTCAGGGTCGGTTGCGTCAGCCCCCACGAAGGGCGGAATGACCAGCGACAGATTGAAGTGCGGGATCACGATCGGGGCCTCGCGCCCACCTTCCACATACGCACGCCTCGATCCCCCCATGTCTGCGGCACAACCTACGCGATGCTACCCCATACGGGTCATCCGTCGCTCCGTCGTTCGTCGAAACAGCCGGTGGCGCGCTGTCACTGCATAGCTCGCCCGGTTCTACCGTCCATGCAGTTTTGCAGTGGGGCTCCGTCGAAGAGGTCGCCCGCCGCCTGTCGGCAGCCCTTTTGAGTGTTCTGAGCCACTGAATTCACAAAGTATGGAACATTAGTATGCGTGCGCTTCGCTGATTTGCACCCACCCCCCTGTGCCGAAGGGGGGTGGTGATCTGCCATCCCCTTTTGCTCAAGCGTGAGCGAAAGCCCGCCAAGGGGGTCGCGAAACACTACCCCCTTCCGCGCCAGCCGCAGCCAGGCCGTCCACTCGGCCGACACGATGCGGACCACGTTGGTGTCATTGCGGAAGCCGGTCACGCGCCGCTCCTCGACCGTCACCAACCCGAGCTTACGCGCCTCGCGGATCGCATTGCGTACGGTCGTCTCGGCCACGCCGACGATGGCCGCGAGATGCCCGACTGCGAGCCGGCAATCGCCCCGCCGGGCAGTTTCGGCCGCGACGAGCGAGAGCACCGCCTGCTCGGCTAGGGTGAACCGTGCCGCAAGCCCCGGAGGAAGCCGTCCAGAAGCCGCCCAGCGGCGACGGCGGGCCATCGAGGCATCGGTGCGCGGTCGGGAGCCAGCGCCCGTCCTGGGGGCATCTGTGGAACGCTGGTGCAACTCCGTGGGACGCTCGGTCAATTGCCGGGCTTCGATTAGCCCGGACAACGCCTCAGCCTCAGCCTCCGACAGGTGTCCCTCTCCGAACGCTTTCCACAGGGCGGACGCGACAGCCGGCAACGCGGCGCGCGGAGCCGTCTCCGCCTGCCTGCGGATCTCATAGGCGTAGTTCATCAGTCACAGCCCTGCTCGGGCCACGTCAAAGCAGGGGGCTCGGCGTGAACCGTCCCCGGCAAAAGGCAAAGCGCCATCGTCTCGGGAAATGATCCCGATTGACTCCCGGCGGGAGCTATGATGTCTGGGGGGCAGCAATTGCGGTCCCCGGACCTCATCGATTTCGACGGCCTCATTCCTGCCAGGGAGTGGGGCCGTTGGCGTTTTGGGCTTAGGTCTTTCTCGCGGCCTTGATCCCTTGTTCCAGCCGGCTCACGACTCGCCAAAGGGCGCGCAGAGGCCGGACTTGGCATGTCGGCCGGCGGGCACGGCTAAGTCAACGGCAGGCAGCCTGGATCTTCAGGAAGCGTTTACCTCCCCGGCGTCCTTTCGCGCTCCACAGGCGCTGGAGGACGGCAGGCCAATGAACACTCAGCCCGACAAGCCGTTACCCCAACCAATCATCGAGCCGTGGCGCATTGCCGTGCTCGTGTTGATCCTCGGTGGTGCCATGCTGTTTGTCCACGCAGTCGTTCCAGTTGGTGCCTAATCCCACCACAAGCCGACTGCTCAGCTTTCCATCCTTCACCGACTGGCCGAGCGAGGAGCAGAGACTGCTGGCAGACCTCGACAAGCTGCGTTCGGACGCCCTCTCGGACATAGGGCTCTCAGAATTCGTCACGCGCTGGCGCTGGATCGTGGGGGAGCCTCCAGCTGTCATGTTGGAGAACCGATCGGAAATGATCCGCATCCTGGTTCAGAGCATGCCGATTGCCTCATCCACTTTGATGCTCTGAGGGTTGGAGCCTCAATTTCCGGGCGGCAGGTTGCTGCCCGGCGCTTCATGCCCCTATGCCGCCGCCATGATCCGGTCCGACCTCGTTCTCCGCCTCGCCGCCCTGAACCCGCATGTCTACGAGAAAGACTGCGTGGCGCTGGTTGATGCCATCCTCGACCGCATCGCAGACGCGCTGGTAGCCGGCGATCGGGTGGAGATCCGTGGGTTCGGCTCGTTCTCGGTGAAGGAGCAGCGTGCCCGGCAGGGGCACAACCCGAAAACGGGGCCCCGGATCGTGGTGCCGGCCAAGACCGCGCTTGCCTTCAAGGCCGGCAAGGAGATGCGGGATCGGGTGAACCCCGAGGTAGCCCTGGGATGCATAGGCCAGCAGTTCTTAGGCTGAGGCTGAACCAACTTGGGGTGGCGCGATTGATGGGGACATGGGACCCATCGTCGTTATCGCTGCCTCCGCTGGGGGGCTTACCCCGATCAAACAGATCGTGGCCGCGCTACCGGCATCCTGCTCGGCCTCGGTGTTCATCGCTTGGCACACCGGCAGCCATCCCAGCATCGTTCCAGAAATCCTGAGCATGACGAGCCGCCTGCCCGTGGGACACGGGGAGGATGGCCAGCATATTGAGGCTGGCCGCGTCTACGTCGCCCCTCCCGACAAGCACATGTACCTGGATCACGGCGTGATCCGCCTCGATCACGGAGCGAAGGTCCACTTCACCCGTCCTGCAGCGGACCCGTTGTTCGTGTCAGCCGCAAAGGCCTACCGCGAACGCGTCATTGGCATTGACCTCAGCGGCTATGGCGGAGACGGCGCGGACGGCTTGGCCACCGTTAAGGCGCGCGGTGGCTTGGCCCTTGTCCAGGATCCCGAGGAGGCGGAGCAGCCCTCAATGCCCTGGGCAGCACTCATGGCTGATCATCCTGACGCGAGCCTGCCGGTCGCAGAGATCGCCTCTCGCGTGGCTGCGTTGTGTTGCAAAGGCGAGGCAGACCCGCCACCCCGATCTGATCACGGGGTAGCGGGTGCGTCGTCTATCTTACCAGCGAACCGGTCCTGAGCCCAGCTTAGGGGCAAGATACCCCAACGATTTATCGCGGCGTCAACGATCCACCACCGGTCAGTCCCAGGACAAATTTTCTCGCTTCTTATGCCGCGGGATCGTGTTCGTTTCGGCGTGGTTACATCCACAGATCACAGCGCGGAGTCGTCGCCATGGCCCAGACCCGGCATCTGAATTCTCATTCTGACCCAGTCGAAGAAGGCGCGCAGGCCCGTATCCATGGCAGGCCGAAGGATGCTTGTCCCTATCCTCACAATAGCGAAGAGCGCGCTTCCTGGTTGGAGGGCTATGACGGCACGCCCCGCGATAATGCTTCTGATTGGCATCTGGGATGAGCGTGTTGGTGATCGTCAAAAAGCTTGAAAAATCATGATTTTAGAAGCTCAAGCCGCGCAACATCCCGATGCGGTTGCAGGTAGAGCGCTACTGACGGCCAGGTTGAGACGCTTGTCCCCTGCCGAGCGCAACGCATTCTATACGGCAGTTCGTACCTGCTTCGCATCGCATGCACTGGCGGCTGCTAACGAAAATAGGGAGGTCGACCGAGCCTTGATGTGAAGCACGCTCTCACACTGGTGTGGCTGCGAGTGGGCGATTGTGCTTGAGGTCTGTGTCGTTGCCGACGGGGGCACTACGCCTGCGTACCCACTCGATGTGATCCGCCCAGGCTGATCCCCTTCGACGAGATGGAGCGCGTACTGAACGACGCTGCCGTGTAGGGTTTGCGCGACAGGTCGTGGAGCGCATCTCCAACGAGGCCCGGTGCGCGTTGTAGAGTGCGCCTTTCGCAAGTCGCAGCGATGCGAATGCCAAGTTCGTGGGTGTGGCTGCGGCCGTAGAGGTAGACCGCCAGCCGCGCGCGGGTGGCTTCGGGAATGCCTTCCAACAAGCTGGGCAGCGTCTCGGCTTCAGCACCTATGAGCCGCCCCAGCACCTCTATGGCGACCGGGCAGTCAGCCGTGGGATCATCGACGCTGATCGGGTACGCTCGGTTCACGACGGCACCTGCTGGCTGGACGCGAGCACGGTGGTGGCAGGTGGTTAATGAAGGGTGTCACGGATCAGCAATGCCGCTCGGCCCGCATCAGTGATCGCCCACTCCCTCGAACCGTCCGCGAAAGTGGCCCCGATCGGCTCGACGAAACCCATCCTCATCAGCCCAGGGATTTCCTGATCCCCCTTCGCATAGCGGCGTGGTCCGCGCGCCAGCAGCGTCAGCCGGTAATGCTGGCTCGGCCGCAGCTTACCTTTCATCCTGTCCAGCCCTCACGGCGCCTTCCGCTCTTAGAACCGGGTACCAGCCCGTTCTCCGCCGTCGGGGATGAATTCACGGTCACCGGTCATGACTTGAGATCCGCTACTGCGACGACGGCTGCAGCCACAAACGCTGCAACGGCACAATCCTCGAACGCGTATTCCAGGCCTGCCATCTCAAGCAGCCGAACCGAGGTGATGAGTACGACAGCCACTGCGATCCCTACCAATCGGCTCATGACGCGGTTCATCCGATCTGCTCGGCATGCTGCATCAGTCGGCTCCCCGCTTCGCCCCGTGAACGATCTGCTGCAGCAGCGAAGGAAGCGGAAGACCGTACTCATCCAGGAGGAAGGCCGCGCTGAGCAGCGTCCGGATGTGCTGGTCCGGGACCGGCCGACTCATGATCTGCGCGTCCAGCACCTGGTCGGCGAGAAGGCCAGCTAGGCGTGAGACTTCGGACAGGCGGTCAGGCGCTGCGGTCACGGTTTCCGCTCCCGCATTCGAACCCCGGCACCGCCTCCATTCTCGGGAATGAACTCGACCCCCGCGGCTTCGAACGCCTTCCGTATCGCGGCCAAGTTGTCGGTAATCGACTTTGGCACGCCGTCGGTCTCTTCCATGCGCTTAATGGTGGTGCCAGAGACCCCGGAAGCCTCCTGAAGATCCTTGACCGACCATCGCAGGTAGCCGCGAGCCATCCGCATTTGCGCTCCGGTGAGCATTCTTTAGCCCCTTCTCGGTCCAAATTATACCGCGCACGGTCCATTATGGGTTGACAGGCCCGCTGAGGTGTCTAATTTATACCATGCGCAGTCCAAAAGGAAGTGCGCACGGTTCAATTAGACCCGCAGGCCCGCCCCGATGCGCTACGCCAACCTCATCCCCGCCTCGCACATTGCCCGCAGCGCCGACGCCCGCCTGACCGCAGACGCCCGCCGCGCCGTCATCACCGCGAAGGCCGCCATCGTTGCCGCCACCGAGAGCGCCAAGCGCTTCGACCGCACCGAGGCCCTGGTTCGCCGCGACGGCACCTTTGATCGCTCCGCCATCATGCGCGCCGCCATCCGCACCGCACAGGCCCGCATGGAAGTGACTGGTGACGCCTGGGGCGTGTGCATGTCCTACGCGCTCAAGGGCACCTGGGCTGCCGCGAAGGCTTCCCGCCCCTACCGCGCGCACTGAGGCCGGACCGATGGCCGCCGACCTGATCCGCTCCCCTGCCGTCCGCCTGCTGCACGCCCGGCAGGATCACGCGATCTGCCTCCGCCTCGCGGCCTCCTACCGCCACCGCATCGCGGCCGGCGAGACCGACCAGCGCGAGGCCCATGCCTGGGCGCTCGGCAACGCCCGCCGCCTCCGCCTCATCGCCGCCGAACTGAGCGGGGCGAACTGATGGCTGCCGACCTCTCTCGCCGTGGCGTCCTCGGCGCCTTCCTCGTTCTCGTAGCCTCGCGGGTGCCGGCCATGGCCTCCGACCGTGTGCTGCCGGCGATCCGCTGGGCCGAGAAAGCCGATGCTGCCTATTCCGCCTCGGGCCGTGTTGCTGCGGATCTCGCTGCCGCCGGCCTGCCGATGCCCGCCGGTTGGCGTGCCTACCGCGCTTCCCTGGCCCATGTCCGCCGGCTGGCCCGCCTCGACCTCTACGCCCTGACGCCGACCACGCCCGAGACCGCCGAGGCGCTGGTCGCCTACCACACCGCCCGCGGCGAACGTGCCGGTAGCGCAGGCGCCCGCCGAGCCGCCCGCCGCCGGCTCCGCAAGGTGTTCGCCCGGCCGGGTGCCGTGCTGCCGCCCCGGCCGACCTGATCGGCGCCTAAACGGGACCCACCCCCTCCAACTTCCGCACCCACCCCGAGCCCTCTGGAGCCCCAGCTATGGCAACGACCCTGCACACTTCGAACCCACAGACCGGCCCCGTTACCCGCGCCATCGCGGCGATGCGCAACGACGAGCCCGTCCCGCCCCGCCGCGGCTTCCTGCGTGGCCTGCTCTCGCTGCCCCTGATCGGTGGCGGCGTCACGCTGATCGGTAGCCCGTCTGCAGTGGCCGAGCCGCTGACTTTGCCCCTGATGAGGCGCTACGTCGCCTTCCTCGCTCGCGAGCACGGTCACGCCCATGACGAGCTGCTCGGCATGCTGAGCCCGGAAGAGCGGTACTACAGTGGGTACTACAGCCCCCTCTCGGCCCCGATCGCCCCGCTGGCCGACAAGATGCTTAGCCACTGGCCGATGGATGCCAGGGCCGATGCCATGGTTACGAATGCCCCACCCTCGACGCGGGCGGCCCTGATCCTCAGTACGATCGGCGCGAATTGGCGGGAGGGCGGCCGATGAACGGTCCCTCATCCCGTCGCGGCTTCCTGCGCGGCCTCACCTCGCTCTCGGCCAGTTCGATCGTGCTCGCGGCTCCAGCCGTTCTTGCGGCGGCACCAAGCCCCGACGCCGACCTGATCTGGCTCGGTGCCGACCTGGACAAGGCCCTGGCCGGTTTCCTGACGCTGTGCGAGCGCAAGGCCGAGCGTGTTGCTCAGTTCGAGACGATCAAGCCGGAAATCCCGCCCGAGATCGTTCGTCCGCGCATCACTGGCCCGGCAGGGTGGTACTTCCATGGGGAGGCACCACCCAACGTGGACGGCGAGCCCTGCCACAGGCAGTTCGACCATCGCGTGATGATCCTGTGGCCATGGGAGGCCGTGCAGAACACCGAGCGGTACCACGACGGGCGCACCCGCATCTGCAAGCACCATCGGCGCCTTCGGACCTCCTGCGAGGCCTACCATGCCGCCCATCTTGCGGCGCGCGACGCGGCTGGTATCCCGATTGTCGAGGATGCCCGGTTCCATGCCGGCCGCGATGTCATGCAGATCGCCTTCGACATCGCCGCGATGGAAGCTGCCACGATCCCCGGCCTGGCAGTCAAGGGTCGGGCCGGGCTCGCCATGCAGCAGGTCTGGAGCAGCGATCGTGGAGGCAGCTCGATCGATCCCTCTTACAGGAAGCTGCTGCAGAACCTCGTGGCACTTGGGGGCAATGAGTCAAAGGAGGAGGCTTGATCCCGTTCAGATCCCGTCGTCTTGCAGCCGGTGGAGCAACAGACAGCCGGTCCTTTGCTCCACCGGGCCGTGCTCGTAGCACCGCCTCCTCTCACGCAAGCTGCAGCCCGCAATCTGATAGAGGCGGTGGTACAGACCGTCGTCAACACAGCTGACAACCTGCTCGCCATCCTCGACCGCATGGACGGGGATGCAGAGGCCGAGGACGGCGGAAACGCTGAACACGCCCTCGCCGCTCTTGAGAACCATCACGGCAGTTAGATCGTGTGGCTGCGTGGGAATGATGCTGACCGGGAGGCAGAGGCACCTGAGCTTGTCGTGCCCGAGGTGGCCGCTCCACACCCGGTTGTTATGCTCGCGGCTCTGCCCTGGCGCGGCTCTGGTAACGTCGTGGCGGCGGCCGGAGTAGCGCTGCGTGAGATGGTGGCGGGGCAATGAGATAAGCGTGCCCCGCCCCTCAACGAAACAGCGGTAGACCAGCGCCGAGCAGACACAGGCCGCCGACGATCAGGCAGCCGCCCATGCTCTCAAAGGCGGCCTGCCGCGTAGGTCGACGCGGGGCAACGCCGGCAATGGTCGCTCCCGAGACGAGACACATCAGGCTCAGAACGAACATCTCTCGCACCTCCAGAGTCCACGCGGGTCACCCTCAGCAAGAACGAGTCGCGCTAGGATGTGTGATGCTCTCGCCTTCGGACTGCCGCTTGCAGCCCACACCATCGGTCGAGCGTGGTGCTGATGTCGCGACTGAAGACGCAGGCCCCCTCGAAGCTAGAGCCGGATGCTCGTGTTGAACGTGCCCTCGCTGAACGGCAGCCTGAACTTGACCGCAATTACCGTATCCATGACTCGCACCACGCTTGCGTAGCGCTTCCCCACCGTCACGGACGCTCCGACTTCCGCAGTGGCGGCAAACGGCAATCGGATTTTTGCCCCGGTCCTCGATACGTCGAGGATCAATCCATGGAGACCGCGCTCCTCGGGCAAGCTTACGATCACATCGCGGTACTCGGGTACGATCCGTAGCGCTGCCCGTTGTTCGGCCGTCCATGCAGCTCGGGACGTATGCCACGCCAACCGTACGGTGATGCGCGCTCGGCGTTCAGCACTAAGAGTTGGATGTAGGGTGAACCCCTCCGTGTCCGTTATACCAATCCGGCCGGGCAAGGCTCCGAGTTTATCGAGGTAGCATACCGCGGCATCAAGGGGGCGACCGGGCGCTGGCGTCTGGATTGCAACCGCGTCGAGGTCGTCGATCCGCGCTTGGCAGAAGTACTCTGGTCCGCCCTCAACCATCACGCGACCTGATAGGATCAGAGCGTCGACTGCATCTGTGTTCTCGGTCGATCGAACGACCGTTGCGTTGTTACCCAAGCTACTCATGCCGCCACCAGCGCGTGCGGCAGCTGCAGGTACGCCAGCGCCTCATCGGCAGGGAGCGGTCTGCTGAACAGGAAGCCTTGTACCTCGTGGCACCCCTCCCGGCGAACCAAGTCGAGCTGCTCGGCAGTCTCTACCCCTTCGGCGACGATGCCCATGCCTAGGCGCTCGCCGAGGCCAACCACCGCCCGCACGATCGCAGCTGCATCCGGATCGGCGATGTCGCGGATGAATGCGCGGTCGATCTTCAGCTTGTCGAAGGGGAAGCGGCGCAGGTAGCTCAGGGACGAGTAGCCGGTGCCGAAGTCGTCGAGCGCGATACGCACGCCCATGTCGCGGAGCCGGTGCAGGCAAGCGAGAGCCGTGTCGGCGTCCTGCATCAGTACGCTCTCGGTCACCTCCAGCTTCAGCCGATCCGACGGTAGCCTGCTAACGGCCAACGCGGTCAGGACCGCTTCCTCCAAGCCGTCGCGTCGCAGTTGCACCGCAGAGACGTTGACTGCGACGCGAACGTGCGCCGGCCAGTTCATCGCCTCCTGGCACGCCTCCTGCAGCGCCCAGGCGCCGAGCGGCACGATCAGTCCGGTCTCCTCGGCCACCGGGATGAATACGCCGGGTGAGATCTCCCCCCGGGTCGGATGGCGCCAACGCATTAGAGCCTCGAAGCTGACCACCGCACCGGTCGCAGCTTCCACCACCGGTTGGTAGACGAGACGGAACTCGCCGCGCCGGATCGCATCCCTCATATCGAGGCCGAGTTGGCCGTGCGTGGCGATGCGGGCGCCCGCTTCGGCACAGAACTCGCGGTATGTGTTCCGGCCTGCCGCCTTGGCCTCGTACAGCGCGATGTCGGCACGCTTGAACAGCTCGTCGGAACCGACGTCACCATCGATGCAGACCGTGAACCCGATGCTGACGCCGATCTCGACCCTGTGTCCATCCAGGTCGATCGGCTCGCTCACCGCCGCGATCAGACGGTTGGCGATGGCATTGGCGGAACACGGCTCGGCGAGATGCGGAACGACGATCGCGAACTCGTCGCCACCCAGCCGAGCGACGGTGTCGTAGGATCGCACGACCGCCCTCATCCGCTCGGCCACAACGCGCAGCAGGGCATCGCCCGCCGGGTGGCCGAAGCTGTCGTTGACCGCCTTGAACCGGTCGAGATCGCAGGCCAGCACGGCGAAGGGAGCGTGGTTGCGGGCGGCGTAGCCGAGCGCTTGGTTCAGGCGGTCGTGGAGCAGCGCCCGGTTGGGTAAGCCGGTGAGTGCGTCGTGCAGCGCCATGTGCCGCATCCGCTCCTCCGTCTCGCGGTGGGCCGTGACGTCGCGCAAAGCGGCGACGTACCCCGTTGTACGACCGTCGTTCGGGTCGAGCATCAAGCTTAGCGATGCTTCGATCCAGACGTAGTGCCCGTCCGCATGGCGGTGGCGCACGCGGCAGGTCCTGGGCGGCTCTTCGTCCCCGAGCTTGGACCAGTGATCGGCGAAAACGTCTCGATCGTCGGGGTGAAGGTGCTCGACCGGGTCACGCCCGACGAGTTCCTCCGGCTCGTAGCCGAGCACGGTTCGGGCGGCCGGGGACACGTAGATGGGGAACTTGTCCAAACCGCCGAGAACGAACACGTCCGCAACGTTGTCAGCAAGCAGCCGGATCTGCTTGTCGGCGACCTGACGCCGTTCGGTCTCACGGGCCAGAAGCAGGAGGGCGCTGACAAGGACCACTGCGAGCCCGCCGCCCAAGATCCCCTGAGTCAGGGCCAGGCGGCGCCACGGGGCAAGTACCTCGTCTTTCGATAGAGATGCCGCCACGTAGAGCGGGTAGCCCTCTACGAAACCGTGCGCGATGACGCGCTCGTTCCCGCTGGTGAGGCCGGTCGCCCAGAACGGTCTGGTATCGCCTGTAACGGCATGGTGGCGGTAGTTGTCCGAGGCAGCGAAGTTTCTGCCTACGGTTTCGGGGGCGTCCGGCGAGCGCACCAACAGGGTGCCGTCGGCCCGCCACAGGCTGAGGATCGCGCCGGGTTCGTTGTCGACGGCGTCGTAGACGGCCTGGAACGACGCGATGTCGAGCATGGCCTGGACGATGCCGATGAATGCGCCGTCCGGCGCGATCAGGCGGCGGGCGATCGGCAGCATGGGCTTGCCGTTGGAACTCCCGGGGATCGGACGACCGATGACCAAACCGTCATCGATCTGTCCACGCAGTGTCTGGAAATAGTCCCGATCGTGCACGTCGCGGGATCGGACCGGAAAGGCGGCGGCCTCGGACACCGCGCGGCCATCGCGGTCTGTGACAACGATGTTGTTGAGGTCGTGCGATCGAGCAAGCTGCTCACGCAAGGCGATGTACATCGCCTCGGATCCCAGATCACGAGCATGAAGTGCGACGAGGGAGGCAACGATACGCAGGTGTTCGTCGGTAATCTCGATGGTACGGGCAGCATGGTGCTTCAGAGTGAGGGCGGTGTTGCCGACCTCACGCTCAGCGTCGATGAATTCGAGAAAGCGATGCGTCAACAATGTGTGTGCTAGGAACGCGGGTATTACCAGGCCAACTGCGAACGCCGCCACACGTAAGCGCCGGGCATGACCGCTGGCACCGGGCGTACGCCGCGCCAAGATTGGCAACATTCGGAGTCGGAACTTGATCATAGCCGGATCCGCTCGTCGAAGTTGTCCGCAGGGAATGGTTCGACGAACTGAACGGCGACGCCGCCCTCGATCGCCCGCACGACGGTGGCTAAGCGAGATCCGATGCGGACGAGCGCGCCGACGAACAGCCCGGGATTGGGCTGCAACGTGATCTTGGCACCGGACATCGAGATGTTGAGGATCGTCCCCGCCAAGACAACGGTCTCGGCAAGTCGAACTTCGACGGAACGATGGAATGGGACGAGACGGGGTGCTCGACGCAGCTGAGCGGATCGGTCAGCCTGGACGATGTGCCATTCCAGACGCGCGGCGACTCTCTCGCGATGGCTGCGCTTGACCATGAAGTCGACAACGAAGCCCGCGGGTCGGACCTCCGCTACCTTGCCGACTAAAATACCAACGCCGTCGAGAACACAAACGACGACTTCACCCAACGTGGCTTTGGCTTCGACGAAGATCTCGCCCTGCAAGGGCGATGAAAGAACGGCTGTGCAGGAGACCTCATCGCCGCTGGCAAGTAGCACACGTCCGAGCAGTGGCTCCGGGGCCGACAGCCCCTGCGCGCTATGGGATTGTGCGCGACCTTGTGGGTCCGAGGTGTCGTTCCTCGACCGCATACCGAGCATCGCTAAAACCGTCATTTGATGAGAATAGAATGTGAACTTAGTTGGTCAGCATTTAAGGATGCCTGCCACAACCCAAGATCAAGCATCCTAATTATGTTTTAAACAAATATTAACAGGAACGACCTAATGATGACAATGGCGCGAATTCAAGAATGTCGGTCTTGTACTTTAGGCTATGGGCTATTTTTAGCCGTCTAATTGGGGGGGTGGGGGGCATCTGTCTGGCTCTGCGGCTGGCTTCAATTTACCGAAAGCCATCCATTTCGTCAGACCCCGTTACACTTTTTCGGTCGTACCCTTTCTACTCATGACCATCCACAAGCTACAGCCCCAGGTCGTCGCCTGGCTGCTCAACGTTCCGGCCGATCGTGCGCAGGGCTTTGGCTGCTTCGTGGAAGGGATTGTTTGTCATTCTCGATCTCATGCCGGCTTGGGGCCGGCGCGAGAAGACAGGCCATAACCGACGCTCGCCGGGTGGCCGCACTATCGCAACACGCCCAGCTTGCACACCTGACTGCTAGGCGGCCGATCCATGCTGAATAAGTGCTTTTTTGACACCACAAAATAGTTATTTAGCCGCCATAACGCGGTCAATGCAGTGCTATTGCCACCCCTTCGTCGTAGGTTTTCCAATGACGTGATCAATCCCCTCCAGGATGAGGGAGTGGATTGAGCGGCCCCGGTCTTCGGCAATGCGGGCAAGCGCGGCGTGCCGGGCGTCGTCAAGGTAAACGGTCTGCCGGGCAGCGACTGCGCGACGGCCCTTGGGCCTGCCTATCGGCTTTGCGCCTGCGATCTGCGCTCCGTCAATCGCTTCAGCGGGGGGCGTCTCGGGCAGGGGGGCTGTCTCAGTGACAGGCGCGTGCTCCGGTGCTGTGACAACCTCGTCTTCCTCCTGATCGGCTTCACGAGCTGCTGCGGCGGCCGCTTTGAGAGCGAGGGCTTGGGAGGCGTTCGGGCGGCGGCTCATAGGGTTTCCCCGAGACGGACCATGACGGCATCGGCAAGCGCCGAGAACTCTGCGCCAGACGGCGTGTCGTGCGGTACGGACTCGCCCGTCGCTAGACTGTCGGCCACGATGGCGCGATAGGAGATCGCCGAGGCCACGGGCTCGGTTAGGGCTGCCAAGGTTGTAACGACGTCACGCCCTGCCCCGGTTCGTCGGTCGATGCGGCTTGGGACGATCAGGATATCGGGCCGGTCGCGCTTGGCCGCCTTTCGATGTCGGCGGATCGTGCCGACCGTCTCGGCAGCGCCGCGCACGTCCAACACGGTCGAGCCGGCCGGGACCAGCACGAGGTCGGACACGGCGATGGTGGCCCCGAACGCCGCGCCCATCGAACCCGGTGCGTCGATCAACACGAAGTCGGTCCCCTGTGTGCGCACCGTCCTGACCCAGGCCGAGACTGCGGCGTCGCCGGCCTCCTCAAGAAGATGAGCCGTCACCTTGAAGGGAAGTTGCCCGTCTTCGGCGATCGAGGCGGCATGTGCGGCCGGGTCCGCATCGAGGACGGTCACGGTGTGCCCGCGGCGGTGTAGCTCGGCCGCCAGATTGAGCGCCGTCGTTGTCTTGCCGACGCCGCCCTTGCTCTGCGCCAACCCTACGATCCTCACCATTGCGGCGTCACCTTCTCATCAACGTGGTGGCACAAAACCACCAAAATGGCGTCATATTTCCATTTTCTGACTACCTACTGACGATCGCTGACAATTTCGCGGGAGCGTCGAGGGATGCCGTTTCGGACCGCCGCAGTCGCCACGCTTTCGTGGTGTGGTGATAGCGGTACGATGGAATGATGCTCGCACGACCATAGCCGGCGTGATAGTGTCTGAGAAGGACAGTTATCGGACACGATGTCATGTCGGCGCTGAAATCTTACGATCCAAGCCCGCGCACCGACGTGCCAATCGTCGCCGGCCTCTCGGATCAGGCACGGGCATTCCAGCGCGCTGGCAAGGCCAAGAGCACGCAGCGGGCCTATGCCAGCGACATCCGCCTGTTCTCGGCGTGGTGCTTGAAGCTCGGGTTTCAGGCGATGCCGGCGTCGCCGCTCGCCGTGCTCGAATTCCTCACGCACGAGGCGACTGCGGGAGCGAAGGCATCGACCATCGGCCGGCGGCTCGCCGCGATCCGGTACGCGCACAAGCTCGCGGGCCTGTCGGATCCGACCGACGACGAGGGTCTACGAGAAGGCTTGCGCGGTATCCGGCGAGAGGTCGGCACGCGCCCGACCCAGAAGGCAGCGGCCACCGCCGACATCATGGCTGCGATCCTAATGCGGACGCCAGACACCCTAACGGGTAAGCGCGATCGGGCGTTGCTGGCGCTCGGGTTCGCTGGCGCCTTCCGCCGATCAGAAATAGTCGCCCTGGACGTGGCCGACCTCCGCGAAGACCCCGAGGGCATGCGCGTCTTAGTACGGCGGTCCAAGGTCGATCAGGAAGGGCAGGGGTTCGAGAAGGCCATCCCGACCGGGCGGTTCATCCGTCCCGTCGCCATGGTGCGAGAATGGCTTGATGCTGCTGGGATCACCGCAGGGGCGCTGTTCCGGCCAGTCAACAAAGCTGGGCGTGTCGAAGCTGGCAGGCTCGGCGACAAGACCGTGGAGCGCATCATCAAACGGTACTGCACCGCGGCTGGGCTCGATGCCTCGACGTTCGGGGCGCACTCGCTGCGGGCCGGCTATATCACATCGGCGGCCGAGCGCGGCGCCGACCTCGCCCGCATCATGGACCAGTCGGGACACCGCGATCCGCGCACGGTCGTCGGCTACATTCGCCGGGCGAACGCCTTCAAGGGGCACTCGGGGAGCGGGTTTCTGTAATCCGTACCCACCAAGCAAAACGCATCCAGCAGGCTTCTGATTTTGGCGATGGTATTGCCGTGCGGATATCGCTTGTTCAGCAAAAACCGTTCAAGCCCCTGACCCAGGGGAGACTGCCGTGTACCGACAAATTACCGTTGCTCTTATCGCCTCGCTCGGTCTGGCCGCCTGCCAGACCACTACGCCTAGCCCACAGCAGACAACCGTGTTTCAAGAGGACATCGCACGCCTCAAGGCTGAGCGTGACGCAGGGCGCATCTCGTATACGGAATGGGCGGAGCGCACCGGCGCTGCGGTACGGGCAAACGTCACGCTCAGCCCAAATCAGGAAGCAGCAATCGCCTACCGGACGCAGCTTGCCCAGCGGGTGGACGCTGGCGAAATGACACCTCGGCAGTTCGAACGGGAAAGTGCACGTACCTTGGAGCGTGTGAAATCCGGCAAACGGGGCATCTAGCGTAGCTGCTTGGACAAACATTTCGTTGATCATCCATTTAGCCGAACGCGATTATAATTCTCGCTACGCAGTTGGTTAATTGCTGATCTGCATCCAGAGGCCTCTACAATGATCCAATAGGCTTCTCACGAGGTAAGCCCACTTGGGTCAAACCAAGTCCTCGTGCCAATCGTAATAAGATCTCGATTGGGACATCGCGATTTTCTCCTCGCTCAATCCCCTCAATGATGCTTTGCTCGACTCCAAATAACCGTGCTGCATCAGACAAAGCTAAGCCCATTCTAGTGCGTGCTAATCCTGAATTAATGGATAGGTTCTCAAAAAGCCTCAATCGATTATCTGCCATCTGTTCCATGCAAACTGCATGTCTCCCCTGCAAACCATTGTGCTTACGAAGTGACGCGATAGCGTGGAAAGCTCGCCAACATCAACACCTAGGGTTGAACTCCTGGGTTGCATTACACGCAGAGGTCACATGGGCGAAACAAGTCAGACACCGATCAAGTCGAACAACTTCCTAGAAATATGTAATTTCTGCGCAGAGAAGGGTAGATGTTCGAGATATTCATTCCAAAACTTCCGAATGGTAACAATTTGTTAACTTTCCAAAATTATAATCATAGGTCGAACTGCTACGGTTGCCTATGATAATCCGATCGCCCTTCGCCCTGCTTGGACGCTGGACCCACTCGGCGCGCTCGCTAACGGCATTCAATCTCGCCTGCGTTGCCGGTCTCTGCAGCGTGTCCGCCGTAATGCTTTGGGACATGCGAGAGGATGCGACCCGCCGGACAGAGATCACCTCCCGTAGCCTGCTGCAGGTGCTGGAGCGCGATATCGCCCGCAATATCGAGCTCTATGGCCTATCGTTACAGGCGGTGGTCGACGGTATGAAGCGAACGGGCGAGGCCTGTGCACAGCGCGTTCACTTCATACCTTCGACAACCGCCTGTAACGATAGGCAATAGAGCTCGATATTGCGGGCGATATCGAGCTCGAGCACCTGCAGCAGGCTATGGGAGGTGAGCGCTGTCCGGCGGGTCGCCTCCTCTCGCATGTCCCAAAGCATTACGGCGGACACGCTGCAGAGACCGGCAACGCAGGAGAGATTGAATGCCGTTAGCGAGCGCGCCGAGTGGGTCCAGCGTCCAAGCAGGGCGAAGGGCGATCGGATTATCATAGGC
>NZ_JAKSYF010000169.1:0-7476 GCF_022829745.1 Methylobacterium sp. E-016 | reverse complement strand
CCGAATGGGCGCGCAAGCCCGTCTCCGCCGGCGAGCGCTAGCGCCTTCTCGAGCGCGCCGCATGCCGGCTCGCGTGGACGCGTCCCGCCCGGCGGAGCCTGACACCCTCCCGCAAAGGAAAAGCGGCGGGCGGGATTCTCGACTTCAAAGGCAGGATCAACATATACGAGCAACTAAACCACTTTGTATCTTTCGCGCCTCGTCGGCCACTCATCTGCCGTCAGTTCTGGGCCGGGAATGCAGAGCACGCCGTTCGTGACGATGCCGAGGCCATCGGCGATCCATGCCGGCCAGTCCTCGACGAGGATGTCATGCCCGCCGCCTGGGGGGGCGATCGGTGAGGACCGCTGGGGGAGCGGCGGCACCTGCCGTTCTTCAGGTCATGTGGCGCGACGGTCCTTTCGCCGGCTTGTCAATCCTTAATGTTGGTTAGTTCCAGAGTCCAACGTATGACAGAAGTTTCAATATTTTTCATTCAATACGTTATTTTCGTTCACATGACTGCAAGGCCTGAAGGCAATCATGCCAATCTACCGCTTAGAATGCATCTTACGCTTCGATGATGGGCGGTCTGGGCGAGCAGTAGACGGCCGTAACATTCAGGCAGACTCTCCTGTAGAAGCGATCGCGCTCGCCAAACTTTACAAATGCAACCACCCTGCCATGACACTAATGGTAGCGTCGCTTTATAACACAGGCCAAGACATAATTTGGTCATTTAGATCGGATTTTTCTTCAAAGGCAGGATCAACATATACGAGCAACTAAACCACTTTGTATCTTTCGCGCCGCGTCGTCCACTCATCTGCCGTCAGTTCCGGGCCGGTAATGCAGAGCACGCCGTTCGTGACGATGCCGAGGCCATCGGCGATCCATGCCTGCCAGTCCTCGACGAGGATGTCAGGCCCGACGCCTGGGGGGGCGATCGGTGAGGACCGCTGTGGGAGCGCCGGCACCTGCCTGTCTTCAGTTCATGCGGCCGGCGGCGCGCTCCTCGGCGACGTAGCCGATGTACCAATCGAGTTGGTCCGCGAGCTGATGATCTTCGAGGCTGGGAGACGCACGGAACGCCTCTGCGGCGGCATTCACAGAGGGGTAGCCGAAGCAGACCGTGGCGAACCCTTCGTTGATCTGCTCGTCCAGCTCTGCCTCGGACATACGATCGAAGCGGTTGGCGCTCTGCTGCTTCTCGATCTTGCGCAGGCGGAGGTCGATCACGCGGGGGGGCATTGCTGCATTCCTTCTTCGAGGCGGGCCAGGCGCTGATGCAGGTCCGTGACCTCGATGGCGCGGACGTGGGCGTCCACGGCCTTGCCGATGTCGGCGGCTTCAGACGGGGTGAGTTCTCCGGCTGCGATGGCCTGCAGGAGGGCGTTGGTCGCCTTCGGCAGGTCGGCCGTGGTCTCGATCGCCGACAAGTCGAAGATGACGTGTCGGTCCTTCCGCACGGGCGCGAGGCGGTCCAGGCAGAGGCGCAGCGCCACCGTGTCGCCCTCGCAGGCGAGTTCGATGGCTTTGCGGGTCAGGGCCTCCGCCTCGCCCTCTAGCAGGGCCTCCATCGCCAGCGTCGTGCGGTGACGTGCGCCCTTGGGGCGTCCGGCCGGATTGCCGCTCTAGCCTTGTTCGAAGGGTTTGCCGTTGCCTCGCATCGTCAACACTCAGGAGATTGGCTGGCTCAAACTACAGCCCGGTTACAGCCAGGTCGGAACGTTCTCACCTAAATATAACACCAGCCACGAGTTTTCGCGATAAGTCTGGCATTGTACTGAGGAGGCCAACAGGGGAGTGTGCGTTTATGTCAATTGACCAGCGCCAACGCTCGTCCACATAGCTGTGGTGGCCACCTCGGCCACCCTTCCGAGATGGCAGCAGACCTGGAGGGGGCTCCATAGGTCTGTGAAAGGCGGCGGGGCTGCTGCTCTCCCCCGACGATAGCCTCGCCGCCGGAGCTTCGACGCCGCATTGCCAAGTGCTTGGCCTTGAGGGCTTCGAATGGCTGAGCTGGCCAGCCGGCGCGCACGACACCCGTTGAAGGAAACTGTGCCCTACGGTTCACCGCGGCGATGATGGCAATGGTGCGCTTCGCTGGAGGCTGTCTAGATCGTCCGTACCTCACCGGAGCGCGGACCATGAGCAGCGGACACATCTACACCTTTGCCGAGATCGACGGCACCCGACTCGCTGCAACCGCAGACCGGGATGGAGCGAACCTGCCAGGCGGTCCGAGCGGCTGGCGTCGGCTCGCCAAGATGGACACTGATGCAATGGACACGACATCGGGGATTGTTGGGCTTGGGAATGCGGCCGAGATCCTGACCGATATCCGCGAGCGAGGCCTGTTCCTGACGGCGGCGAAGGATGCCGATTGGGTGACGCCAGCGTTCGGCGAGGCTAATTGACGGTGGGGTTTGGATCGCGGCCGTCATCGTAGGAACCGGTGCCGACGGCGGATCTAGGAACGGGACCTTGAGGCCTGCGGCGAGATTATGAGGGGCTGCGGCAGCGGCCTGCTAGCGAACCTCTCGGGCGTTGTTGCGGACTTCGATGGTGACGGCGGCCGTCATGGCAGCTTGGCGTGCGGCCTGGATGCTAGCGAAGGCGGCTTGCTCTCGGGGCATCATGGCTGTCCGCGCGCTCCGCGACTGCGCGGACCTTGGCGAAAGTTTCCAGGCCGATGGTCATGCGACGCTTCCAGGCGTTGCTTCAATCTCAGCAATCTCAAGCGCGTGCAGCACCGCGCCGGCGACCACGTCGGCACCAGCGCGACCCTCGACGGAATTCGGGAACATGGAGAGATCCTCGATGCCGATCGGGCCGGGTGCGATCACGCTGACGTACAGCGAAGGGGCGGTGCCCGGGCCGGCCTCAGTGCGCAGCACCACATCAAGGCCGGCGGCGGTGCCGTAGATCCAGACCGTATGCAGGGTCTCACGCTTGGCATGGGGGAGGCTAACGACGCTACGCATGTCCGTGCTCCTCTTCATGTCGGTTTGCTAGGCTAGGCGGCGTCCTTGCCCGCTCTAGGCCCCTTGCAGCGAAAGGCAGTGTGGACGACCGTGCGTCCATGCGCTCGACGATGCCTTCGATTGTGCTCGCCCTAATGATCGTGCTGGCGCTCACCCGCGCCGGTGGAGCCGCAGAAGAGATGGATACCGACGCAGCCGCCCGCGAGGCTCTGTTCAACAAGGCCGAAGCCGTGGAGGTCTCGCAGCACCTTCACGCCGATCCGCGCACCGCCCGGGTCATCGCGTCCTGCCCCGCCGATGTGTTCGAACGAGAGCGTCCGATCTGGCGTGGACTTGCAGCTCCGCAGCGGCCCTCGGAACGAACCTGCGCCCTCCACCCGGCCGACTGCTACGGCTTGTGCGTTCGCTGGGCGAACGGGCCAGCCTGCTTCGACCTCGCCCAAGCCTACGAGCATCACTCGCTCGATGTCCCCGATGGGTTCGACGGCCAGCGCTTCCACGCGCTCGGCTGCGCAATGGGCTACTCCGCCGGCTGTACGAACCGCGCCGCAGGCATCCGTAACGGGCGCTACCACGACGATGCCTTCCGCGGCGCTCCGGTTGCGGGCAAGCAGTCCTGTGAGTACCGCAGCTTCCTCCTCGACTGCGATCGGCGCGGAGCATGGGGGTGCGCGATGTTGGGACAGTCCTACCGCACCGGCGAGGGGGTGGCGGCGCAGCCGCAGCGGGCGCGGGCAGCGTTCGAAATGTCGTGCGAGATCAACCCGAAGTTCACCGCCTGTGATTTCGCGAAGCAGCAGCTCAACATCATGGACCGCCCACCCCCGGCAGAGGACGCAGGGTCTAACTGATCGGAGAGCGCACGTGACGGGTCGAGTTCTGGATGATGCGGGCCTCCCGCCGCTGCTCGCGACGGTGATGAGGCCGTGGGTGATGGCCATCGAAACCGGCACGCTGGGGATGCGTGAGGTGGTGGCCTCTGCAGCGGCGAGCACAGCGGCAAGCCTGAAGCGGCGCGTCGTCGTACCGCCCTGGCTAGATATCGCAATCGCTGAAGCGGTGGTCGCATCCGTCACTTTCGCAGAAGCCCTCGATAAGCGGGACGCGAGGACGGCCGAACCTCGTGCGGCGGCTCTCGTGGCGCTGGCGGTGGTGATTGAGAACCTGCGGACGGCCAAACCTAGCGATGACACGCGGGCGATCGGGCTCGGATGGTAGGTGCGTGCAGTCGTGCTCGAACCGGCCCTGGACCCACCCCAAACCCGGCGCGTTGCTCCTGCACACTCGGAGCCTGCGATGACTGTCACCCCGAACGCGTCCAACGAAAATCTGACGCTGGCTGATGACGACGGCGGCAATCCGCGCCTCAACGACGGTGAACCGTCCGACGCGCCCCTCGATGGACAATCCAGCGAGGGCTTGGCTGACGGTATAACGAACGAGCCGCTGCCCGTACCTAGCGAGAGCGCCGATGTCGGCTTGGCCCAGAAAGGCACCGACGAGGACGCGATCGTTCGCCGCGAAACCCAGATCTGAAAGGCCGCCCCCATGTCCGATGACCCCATCGACACGCAGGCCCAGCGGATGCCGAACGGCACGCCGAAGCCCGAGGGCGGCGCGATCACTCCGGTGGATACGACCACCGGTAAGATCAAAGAACACGGCGGCCCGATGGACCGACCGGGTACGGAGGCTGAGGACGAGGCTGGGAAGCGAAGCGAGTAGCTGACCACTGGCTTGCTCCATGCGTCGCTGGAGTCTGCGACTGACGTGAGACCTTCGGATGACAGGCGACATTGTTCCAAGAACCCGCGGCTGGCAGGCTGCCGTGGTGGCATCGGACCCGCCCGTGATCACCGTCACCGGGGAGATTGAGCTTGGGAACGTGGATGAGGTGCCGCGCCTTGGCTTGTCCGAACCTCAGGGTCCGGATGCTTCTGTCTTGACGCTGGACGTAGAGATCGTGACCGGCGGCGCGAGCGAACTGGCGATGCATTGGGCACCCATTGAGTTTCGCCATCTGTTGCCGGAGCCGACGCCATCGAGGGTTCGGGTCATGTGGATGGGCATCGAGGTGGCTCTCCTCGACATCACCGTATGAGGCGCCATCGTCACGGCCGCCATCCCGGTAGCCCGTCCCATGCCAAATCTAGCGTCCGGACCCATAACGGTGGCGCGGACGGCGTAGGTGTGATTCACGGCTTCCACGGGAGGGGCCGATGGATCAGTTCTGGCTGACGGACGAGCAGTTTGCGCGGATCGCACCGCACCTGCCCACAGACACCCGGGGCAAGGAGCGCGTGGACGACCGGCGCGTGATCAGCGGGATCATCCACGTGTTGAAGTCCGGCGGGCGCTGGACGGATGCGCCGCGGGACGTCTACGGGCCGAAGAAGACGCGTCTCACAACCGCTTCGTGCGCTGGGCGGCAAAGGGGGTCTGGGTCGGGCTGTTCGAGACCCTGGCCCAGGCTGGCGGGCCGCCCTCGCAGGTGCTGATCGACTCCACCGCCGTGAAGGCTCACCGCTGCGCCGCCGGGGGTAAAGGGGGGGAGCAAAGCCAGGCCATCGGCCGCTCGCGCGGCGGGCGCACGACCAAGATCCACGCCCTGACCGACCGCGCCTGCCGCCCGCTCGCCTTCCTGCTGACCGGTGGGCAGATCGCCGACTGCAAGGCCGGCGCGCTGCTGCTCGAACGCCTACCTATTTGCCGCATCGTGCTGGCCGACAAGGGCTACGACAGCGATGCCATCCGCCGGCAGATCGAGGCGACCGGAGCCGCGCCCAACATCCCGCCCAAGGTCAACCGACGCTGGAAGCCGTGCTTCTCGCCCGTGCTTTATCGAGGACGCAACGCCATCGAGCGGATGTTCGGTCGCCTGAAAGATTTCCGCCGCATCGCTACGCGCTACGACCGCTCGGCGGTCAACTACCTCGCCGCCGTCTGCCTCGCCGCGACCGTCAGCTACTGGTTATGAGTCCGGACGCTAGAACTACCTCGCGCACGTCCGCTTTGCTCGGATCATCGTCGCACACGCGTATGAGCAGGTAATCGAGAGCTTCGGTCCCGCCTGCTTTGGCAGCGTCCCGGCCTTGAGATCGCATCGCGGCAAGGAAGGCGATGCCAGCCGTTGCGGTGGGTTCGTGGCGTTCGGTGGCAGTGAGCAGAGCGAGCAACAACGCCTCAACGGCGGCGAAGGAGTTGGTGGACCGTACGGCGAGGGTGCGGCGCTTCATGCCTTGTCCTCGTTCAGGCGTTCGAAGAGTGCGGCCAATTCCTCGTCAGCAACATCCCAGGTCGCATCGCTCGGAAACGCATAGGAGACCGACGCGCTGTCCGACCGGCGAATGATGCACCAAGCCGCGAAGCCGGGCCGCGGCGGCACCTCCCATCCTGCGATTTCGGCAGGCGTCTCCCTGCGTTGGCGATACTCCCGACTCGGATTGACCTTGAACCAATGATGGTCGAGGTCGGTCGCTGGCATTAACGGCTCCTCTGTGTTCACTGTGAAGGGCAGCGTAGCTCGCCAGAACGTGCCGGCAATCGGTAGCGGCGAGGCGCGGCGAGCGCTGAGCATCACTGGGTCGGGCTACACCTGTAGGAGGTAGAACCAAAGGGTTGCGCTGGCCCTCGCTACAGATATGTTCCGCATCCGTTCCTGCTTGGAGCAGACGCGATGGCTGATGTGCCGAAAGGTAATCCGAGGGTCGGTCGCGGCAACTTCTTTGCGGTCGATTGGCGTTGTGTCGAGGATGCAACCCGGCAGGGTGAGGGTGTGAACCCCGCCTTGGCTTACCTTACCCTCGCCCGTCATACCTCCCGCAACCATCAGTCAACCACGGCCTCCGCGACAGCGATCTGCGGCAAGCTCGGTCTGTCGCGTGGTCGCGCGGAGAACGCACTCAGGACCTTGCAGAATGTTGGCCTGATTTCGGTACCTCAGCGGGGGACGTTCCGCCGGCTGACACCTTGGGCTGGCTTGAAGGCCGAGCGAGAGAAGCTGACAGATCGCCAGCGCGAAATCGTCCGTCGGGTGTTGAGTCGACGCAACCCAATCGTCTCATCCGCCGATCCCGATTACCAAGTGGCTTACGGGTTGAAGCAACGCGGGATCTTGCAGCTCGCAGATGGCAAACCAGGCAAGTCCCGGTTTCAAATCACCGCCCCCGATCTCGTCTGGCTACCAAACACGCTAGTCGATGGGTTCACGAACGGGGATGGGCCACTGGCACGGCTGCGGCAAGCACAGAACCCCGAGGCCATCCGGCTACTCATAGACTGCTACCGGCACGCCAATCTCGCCGAGGACAGTGGCCTGCCGTGGGGTCTCCTACGACGGAAGTATCGCCGGGCTGTAGCCGACCACCATGGTGTCAATCGGCGTTGAAAAGGGACCCGGGATCGGCGTCCAAAAAGGACCCACTGGCGGCATGGTTTCCATTGATCGGTGACGCAGCGGGCGACGCCGCGAAGCCGTCAGGGTGAGCGCAGCGGCGTCGCCCGCGTCTCC
>NZ_JAKSYF010000168.1:0-12456 GCF_022829745.1 Methylobacterium sp. E-016 | reverse complement strand
CTGCGCCAAGCTCGACGTCTCGTTCTTCCGATACCTCGGCGATCGCCTCGGCATCCCAGACAGCGCAACCGTCCCGCCCCTGCCGGACCTTGTCAGAAACGCCGCAACAGCATGACCGCCCGGTGATCTGCCCCGGTTACTCGCTTCGGAAGGCACTTTTACAAACGGACGCTGATGGCACCCATGACCGGATTGCTGGAAAACTTGACCGTTCCTCCGGAGGGTGGACCGAGCGTTGCCACCGGCGACCTCCTCTCCCTCGTCCTGGCGCAGATCAGGCTCACCGGGGACCACGTCCGGTCCCTTGAGGTCGAGCGGTCGGGGAACTTGGACCTGGAGGTCGGAGCCGCTCATGTCCTCGTGGTTGCCGAGGGTTCGCTCCACGTCGAGGGCGATGACGGGGAGCGCGTCATCATCGACACGGGCGATCTCGTGCTTCTCCCCCGCGGGCTCGGCGAGGCCAGGCTGGTGGCATCCACCTCGCATGCTTCGGTGATCGTCTGTCGGTTCTGGTTCGATCCCCACACCCTGCGCGGCATGGTCTCGGCCTTGCCCGGGCGCATCCACATTCGGCGCGACGAGGGGGCGGGGTGGCTGGAGGGCATCGTACCCTTCCTGATGGTCGAGGTGACCGACGACGAGCCGGGCGCGGCCCTGATGATCTCGCGGATCATCGACGTCATCGTCATCCGCACCCTTCGGACTTGGGTACGGCGAGGGCACAACACCGGATGGCTGGGAGGTCTCTCGGACGCCCGCATCGCCCGGGCGTTGAAGGTCATGCACGAGCGTCCATTGCGTCCTTGGGGCGTCGAGGCCCTGGCGGACGCGGCCGGCATGTCGCGGTCGAGCTTCTGCGAGCGGTTCACGGCACTCGTCGGGCGCTCGCCCCTACGCTACCAGAACGAGTGGCGGCTCACGCTTGCCCGGGACATGCTGGTCGCCCGCGAGGCGCGTGTTGGTGATGTCGCATTGAGCGTCGGCTACGCGTCGGAGGCAGCCTTCAGCCGCGCCTACAAGGCCATGTTCGGACACCCGCCGCGGGACGAATCTGCGCCGCCGAGCGGTGCCGGATCACGCGAGCAGGACGGTGGTTTGCGGCAGGGGGCTTAGCGGGTCGAAGCCACGCCTGTGTCCGCTTCAAGGCAGCAATCATAGCGGTCTGTACGGCTGGGTTGGGTCGAAGGCGGAATGTCCGCGTCGGGGCGAAAGGTCAGGGTTGAGTTGCCGCCCCTCACGGACTCGCGGCGCAGGAGCATGCCTCCGATTCACTCGTCATTGCCCTCCAAATCCCGCGAGCTCTCGCAGGACTTCGATCAAGCCGCGCCGAGATAGGCCGCCTCCAGGCCCTTGTCCGCCGCCAGCTCGGCGGCCGTGCCTTGTGTGACGACGCGGCCTTGTTCGAGGACGTAGCCGCGGTCGGCGACGGTGAGGGCGAGCGCCGCCATCTGGTCGACGATGAGAATCGTGGTGCCGGCATCCCGCAGCTCCGCCACCACAGCGTAGAGGGCATTGATCATCGCCGGCGCGAGGCCGAGCGACGGCTCGTCGAGGAGGAGGATGCGGGGCCGCGCCATCATCCCTCGGGCGATGGCGAGCATCTGCTGCTCGCCGCCCGACAGGAGGCCGGCCCGACTCGTCGCCCGGTCGCGCAGGCGGGGGAAGCGGGTGAGTAGCGCCTCGATCTCGGCCGGATCGATGGGTGTCCCGCGGCCGTGGGCACCCAGCCGGATGTTCTCCACCACGGTCAACTCCGGAAACACCTGCCTGCCCTCAGGTACGAGGGCGAGGCCCAGGCGGGCAATCCGGTGCGCAGGCAGTGTAGCAACGCCCCGGTCCTCCAGCACGATCCCGCCCGCTACCGGGCGCAGGAGCCCGGCCAGGGCCCGCATAGCGGTGGACTTGCCGGCACCGTTGGCGCCCAATAGCGCTACGGTCTCGCCAGGGCGGACCTCCAGTGACATTCCCTCGAGCACCGGGGCCGCGCCGTAGCCGGCGGTGAGGCCATGGGCCGAGAGGACGGCGGCGGCAGGGCCTTGCCAGGGTGCTGCGCGCGGCCGGGCCGGCGTATCGGCAGCACCGAGATAGGCACAGAGCACCAGCGGGTCGTGCCGGACGGAGGCCGGGATACCACTGGCGATGGGCCGCCCCGCATCCATGACGAGGATGTAGTCGGACACGCCCATCACCAGGGGCATGTCGTGCTCGACGAGAACCACAGCTACCTCGCAGGCGGCGATCCGGCGCAGCAGGATGCCGAGGCGGTCGGTGTCGGCGCGGGTGAGGCCGGCGGCGGGCTCATCTAAAAGGAGCACCCGGGGGCGGCCGGCGAGCGATCGGGCTATTTCAACGAGGCGTCGGTCGACATGGGGGAGTTCGTCGGCTCGCCGGTCGAGGGGGCCGGCATAACCAGTGAAGGCGAGAAGGGCGGCGGCCTTGGCGCGATCGTCGCGGCGGGCCCGGCGCCAGAGCCGGCCGGGGGCGAAGGCGAGGGCGACGTTGTCGAGGACGCTGAGCGAGCCGAACAGGCGCGTCGTCTGATAGGTCCGGGCGATGCCAGCCCGGGCGACGGTCTGCGCCGGCGCGCCCGTGAGGTCCCGGGCACCCAAGCGGATGGCACCGGTGCTCGGGCGGTAGAAGCCCGAGACCATGTTGAGCACCGTGGTCTTCCCCGCGCCATTCGGGCCGATGACGCTGGTGACGGCACCGGGAGCGGCGGTGAACGACACGCCGTCCGCCGCGCGGATGCCGCCGAACTGGATGCCGATGGCGTCGACGACCAGCGGCTCCCCCAGCCGGTCGCCGAGGAAGCCGGCGAGGTCGGCGTCTCCCGTGGCGCGGGTGTCCGCACGACGCGGGATCAGGCGCGACACACTGCCGACGAAGCCGGCCGGCACGAGCCAGAGCACCACGAGGGTGGCGACACCGAAGAACAGCAGCCGAAACTCGGCGAGCCCCGACATCATCTCGGGCAGGAGCACGGTGACGAGGGCGCCGAACAGGGGCCCCAGCACGGTGCCGGCTCCGCCGACCACGACCGCGAGGACGAACAGGATCGATTGCGAGAACGGGAACGAGCTGGGGGCGATGAACAGCATGAGGGGCGGCAGCACGGCGCCTGCGAGTCCCGTGAGCGCCGCCGAGACGGCGAAGGCCAGCGTCTTCACCCGCACCGGATCGAAGCCCAGGGAGGCTGCCGCCACGTCGGCGTCCCGCACGGCGCACATGGCCCGGCCGAGGCGGCTGAGCGCCAGGCGGTGGAAGCCGTAGAGGCTCATTCCGGCGCCGAGCACGCTCAGGATCGCAAGTTCGCGCTCCGCGAAGGGGGTGCCGAACAGGCTCGGACCGCCGGTGACGACGAGGCCGTTCTGCCCACCGGTGAGCGCGCCGCCCTCGATCAGCGCATGCTCGACGATGAAGCCGAACGCGATGGTGACCATGGCGAGGTACGGTCCCTTCACCCGCATGGCCGGCACCGCCAGCACCACGCCCACGAGGGCCGAGAGCAGGGCCGCCGCCGGCAAGGCCAGCCAGAAGCTCACGCCCGCGCCGGTGAGCACCGCGCTCGCATAGGCGCCGATGGCATAGAAGCCGGCATGGCCGAAGGAGATCAGCCCGGTCAGGCCCAGGAGCACGTTGAGGCCGACCCCCGCGACGGTCGTCAGGGCCACCAGCGCGATGATGAAATGACTGTAGCCGGATGTTCCGGCGACGAGGCCGAGGCCCGTCGCCGTGAGGGCCGCGATGGCGAAGGGCATCGCCAGCCGTCCGTTCAGGTGGCGCATGGCGTCAGACCTTGTTGACGGCGCGACGGCCGAACAAACCGTCCGGCCGCAGCGCCAGCGCCAGGATGATCACGGAGAACACGACGAGCTGGGTGTAGGCGGAGCCGAGCGTCGCCGTGACGCCGGCCTCGAGGAGGCCGTAGAGCAGCCCCGCCACGACGACGCCCGTGGCCGAGCCGATGCCGCCGAGGATCGCCACGGCGAAGGCCTTGATCCCGAACAGGGCGCCCATGTCCGCCGAAACGGAGAACAGAGGTGCGATGAGGAGCCCCGCGACGCCGGCGAGCACGGCCGACAGGGCGAAGGCGCAGGCCACGGTCTTGCGCACGTCGATGCCCATGAGGCGAGCCGCATCCGCGTTCTGGGCGACCGCCAGGAGCACGCGCCCGAGATCGGTCCGGCGGAACACCGTGCGGATGGCGACGGCCACCGCGAGGCCGATGACCGGAATGACGATCTGGAGCGGGTAGATCCCGGTCCCGAAGAGCTGCACGGGCGACACGGCCAACACGGAGGGGAGGCTGCGCGGCTCCTTGCCGAAGGTGAACAGCATGGTGTTGTCGAGGATGATGCCGCCGGCGACCGTGGCGAGCAGCCACGCATCCGAGCCACGCTCGACGAACGGCCACACCAGAAGCCGCTCCACCACCACGCCGAGGAGGGCGCATCCGGCAAGCGCGACGAGGATGGCGAGCGGCATCGGCCAGCCCAGTGTCACCCCGAGCCAGTATCCGAGGACGGCGCCCAGCGTCACGGCCGACCCTTGCGCGAAGTTGACCGTGCCCGACACCGCGTAGGTGATGTGGAAGCCGAGCGCGATCAGCCCGTACATGCTGCCGAGGCCGAGGCCGGTGACGAGGGTTCCGGTCAGCATCCGACCGGGCTCAGTTCGTCACCGCGACGATCTCGCCGTTCTGGAAGCGCGTGAAGATGTAGTCCTGCGGACCGAGCGCGTCGTGCTGCCCCGGAGCGAAAGGCTTGTCGTAGGTCTTGATCAGGCCCGGGTAGGTCGCGACCTTGTAGAAGCCGTCGCGGACCTCCGGCCCCTTGGTCGAGTTCGCCGCTTTGATGGCGAGCGCCAGCAGGTGGATCGCGTCGTAGGCGTTGGCGATGCCCACTGCCGGCGTCACGTCCGCCATGGACTTGATCGCCGGGTACTTCTTCTTCAGCGCCTCGAGGACGGCCGAAGCCTTCGGCGAGGTGTTTCCCGCGAAGGTGAAGGTCTGGACGAAGTGGACCTTCCCGGCATTCGGGCCGGCGAGTTCGTCGAAGCGCCCGCCTGCCGGCCCCCAATGGGAGACCACGGGAACGGACCAGCCCATGCGGTCCAGCGATTTGACCACCTGGGCCGAGGGTCCGACATTGCCGACAAGGAACAACGTGTCGGCGCCGGCCTCCTTCAGGCGGGTCAGCTGGGGCACCATGTCGACGTCGGCGGCCTCGTACTTCTCGACGCCGGCGCTGGGGAGGTTCGCCGCCTTGAGCGCCGCGACGAGGCCTTGCTGGTTCGATTCACCCCACGCGTTGTTCACCAGGATCATGCCGGGCTTCTTCGCGCCGTGGGTCTTTACCGCGTAGGCGACCAGGGCTTCGTCGACGAGGGCGTCCACGGCCGAGACCCGGAAGGCGTAGTTGTCGGCCGCCCCGTTGCGGGTGATGCCGGTGCCGGCGGCCCAGGGGCCGAGGAACGGCACCTTCATCTGGTTGGCGATCGGCACCAACGCCATGGAGACGGGTGTGTCGAGGCCGCCGACCAGGGCGACGACGCCGACGCGCTGGATCAGCTCGCGGGCGGCGAGCACGCCCTTCGACGGATTGGCCTCGTCGTCCCGCGCCACGAGCTCGAGCGGGCGGCCGAGGACGCCGCCGGCGCCGTTGATCTCGTCGATGGCGAGGCCGATGCCGCGTGAGATCGCCTCGCCGGATTTGGCCGACTGGCCGCTCAAGGCCGTGACCAGGCCGATGCGGATCGGCTCCTCGGCGAGCGCCGCGCCGGAGGCACCCAGGAGCAGGGCGGCACCGAGGGTCGCGCCGAAGGATGCCCGGCGGGTCAGGGACGGGCTGTTGCGGATGCGCATGATGGGAGGTCTCCGACGGAATGAGTTCACCACGCGCAATGCGTGTGCCATGCACCAAATCATTGCAATAATTATAGAAATTAGAATCCCTCTCAAGTCCATGCCTCGAACTTCACCAGAGTGCATACAGTTTTTGCATGCACTTTATGCGGACGGCGGCGAGAAGGAGTGGGAGCCCACGAAGGAGATTGAGGGATGACGGAAGGACCGAACATGACGGCGCAGGACGCAGCCATCGTCACCGCCTATCTCGAAGCCTCGATGGTGCCCGATCCGGAGCGGGCGGCGACCTACATGGCGCCGGGCATCGAGATCGTGTTGACGGGCGCCCGCCGCTTCCGGCATCCCCGTGAGGTCACGGCGTTCAACGCCGGGCGCTACGCCTGGGTGAAGAAGCGCATGGAACGCCTCGACGTGGTGCCGGACGAGGGCTTCACCACGGTCTACAGCCTCGGTACCCTTTACGGCGCTTGGCCCGACGGCACGCCGTTCGAAGGTAACCGCTACGTCGACCGCTTCACGGTGCGGGACGGCCTGATCGTCACCATGGAGGTGTGGAACGACAGCGCCGAGCGCATCCTGACGGGACGCGGCATCACCGCCTGATCAGTTTGACGCCTCGGCATACGGGGCGAGCAGCCGGAGGAGGTTGCGGTCGCGGGGCGGCGTGGCGGTGATGCGCGCCCGCTCAGCGACGGCGTCGAGGTGGTGGTCCATGAGGGCGGTGGCGCGGTCGACATCGCCCGCGACCAGCGCCGCGATGAGGGCGCGGTGCTCGGCCACCGCGCATTCGGCCGAATGGGGCCGGCTGTAGAGCGACAGGATGAGGGCGCAGCGGTAGCCGAGTTCGCCGACGTAGCGCTCCAGCACGGGGCTACCGGTCATCTGCGCCAGCAGTAGGTGGAACTCCGTCGCGAGGCGGATCGAGCCCGGTCCGCCGCCGCGCCGGGCCGCTTCCTCGCTGTCGACATGGGTATGCAGAGCGGCCTCCTGGCCGGCATCGAGGCGGCCGGCGAGGCGGGCGACGACGAGGCGTTCCAGGCCGATGCGGATGTCGAAGGTGTCGCGTGCCTCCTCCCAACTCGGCGTCGCCACGACGGCGATGCGGTTGCGGCGCAACTCCACTAGCCCTTCGCCGGCGAGCTGCCCCAGGGCCTGGCGCGCGATCGTGCGGCTGACGCCGAATCGCTCGCCCAGGGCATCCTCCGGCAACCGGTCGCCGGGGGCCACGGCCCGTTCGACGATGGCCTGCCGCAGGGCCCGGCAGATCGCTCCGACCCGGTCCGTGCCGCCCTGCCGCGTCGTGCTGCTCACCATGGCGTTTGCACCCATCCTGCTGTCGTCGTCCGTGATCCCACTGCACAACGATATGCCCGCCAGCATTGGCCCAGCTGAACCCGCCTAGCCTGCCTCGGCCAAGCACAAGCGGGACCAGTCTCCAAGTCCCGACCGCCAAGCTTCGACACTGGGTCCCGCCCCCCAGAACAGGATGCCGTGGCAGATTCCGCGAAGCCGGGCGCTCGCCCAGCTAGGCCGCCAACGGGGCGGTGGCGCCCTCCCACCCCCCTTGTGTCCCTGGTTGTCATCGAGACCCTAAAAGCCTGCCGCGACAACGTGATTGCCCGCTATCGCGGCTGTGGTCGCGCGGGGCGTGGTCGCGCGGGGCGTGAGCCTGGATAGCCTTCATGCGGGTGCTCCTCGGCTGCGCGAAGGCAGCCATTGCAGGACGGTCGCGATCGCAGAGACGACCAGGACGGCGCCGAGGTAAGTCTGGGCCGTACCCAGGAAGCCGGCCAGCGGAACGGCGAAGCCTGCGGCGATGGGGGGGACGCTCAAGGACAGGTAGGTGACCAGAAATATCGCCGCGAAGAGTTCGGCCCGCTCGTGCACAGGGGTGAGCGGCACGAGCGATTGGATAAGGCCGCTGAACGATGCGCCTAGCCCCGCGCCTGCGACCGCGCCGCCGACGAAGAACAGCGCCAACGCTCCAGTGCCGATCGACACGAGCAAGAGGCCAACCCCGGCCGTCACCGCCGCCATGCCCACGACGGCCATGCGCCCGGGCGGCAGCCCGCGCATCATCAGCGGCGACACAGCGCCGGCGCCACACAGCACGGCGACGGTGGCGCCGTTCAGCAATCCGCTACTGACGCCGAAGACAGTGCGTAACAGCGACGGCCCGAGCGCGCTGACGAAGCCGCCCAGCGCCCAGATTGACAGGAGCAACGGCAACCCGCGCGTGAAGCCGTCGCGCGCCGAACGGGCAACATGTACGCTCGGCACCATGGAGCGAAGCAGGCCGGGCACCGGGCTTGCCGTCTCGGGAATAAGCAGAACAATCAATGCACCCAGGCAGAACAGCCCCCCGAGCAAGCCGAACGCCCAGATCTCCGCCTTGTCCGTTACGCCGAGTAGCGCCCCGGTGACGAGGGCGCCCGTCGCCAGCCCCGCGAGCGGCGAAATGCTGGTAAACAGGCTGCCAAGCGCCTTGCGGGCCGGCGGCGGCGCCTCGATCACCGCGGCCGACAGGGCGCCGTTGACCACGCCCATGGATATGCCCTGGGCGATCCGGGCGGCCAGCAATCCGCCGATGCCGTCTGCCGTCAGGAAAAGCGCTATGGACACGACCTGGATGACCAGCGCCGCAACGATCACCGGCTTGCGTCCCAGGTGGTCGGAGAGCGATCCGGCCACGAGAAGCGTTACGAGCAGCACCAGGGAGTAGATGCTGAACGCGACCGTCAGCATGCCCGGAGAAAAACCCCAACGCTCCTGGAACACGACAAACAAGGGCGAGGGCACGCTGCTCGACACGAAGAACAGGAACAGGATGGCCGCGAGCAGCGGGAACGCGATTGAGGAGGAGCGATGCGGTTGGATGGCGGGGGCTTCCGGCAAGCTGCTATCCGCGTCGTCGATGGAGGCTCCCGGAACTGAAGCCCGCTCGGGATATCGCCCGACGCGTGGCAGTGTTGCAATCAAATCTTCTGCCTGCTGTTATCGAGCGCATGGATACAAGGAACCTCGATCTCGGCCTGCTCGTCACGCTCGAAGCCCTGCTGGCGGAAAGGAACGTCACGCGTGCCGCCCGGCGCCTGAATCTGAGCCAACCCGCCTTGTCCGCCCGGTTGGCGCGGCTTCGCGAGGCTTTCGGCGATCCCCTCCTCATTCCGGCACAGCGCGGGATGGTCCTGACCCAGCGCGCCGTCGAGCTTCGACAACCGTTGCATGAAGCGCTGGAGGGTGTCCGCAGGGTCGTGGCAGATGGAGCACCGTTCGACCCCGCGACCATGCGGGCCACCCTGGTGATCGCCGCGACCGACTACCAGCAGTATGCGCTGCTCACCCGCTTCTCGGTCGCACTCAGGACCGAGGCGCCCAGGGTCCGCATCGCCTGGCGTGCCCTGGACGTGCTGGCGCTCGCCACCCAGTTGGAGCGCGGCGAGGTCGACCTGGCCTTGGCATCTTCAGACCATGCACCGGCGGCCATGCGACAGCGTCAGCTCTATTGTGAGGATTACACGGTGATCGCCCGGCAGGGACACCCGGTCGTACAGGGATATGTCAGCCTGGACGTGTTCTGTACTTTGGAGCACGTTGTGGTGTCTCCCCAAGGCGGCGGGTTCTCGGGACCTACCGATGCGGCACTAGAGGCCGTCGGCCGCCGCCGCACCGTAGCCCTGTCCACGTCGGGGTTCCTGATCGTGCCGGAGGTCGTGTCACGGTCCGACATGATTGCTTTGGTCCCACGGCGGATCTCCGATGGCTGGTCGGATCGGGTGCAGGTGCTAGATCCGCCGCTCACCATCCCTGGCTTTGCCATCGCGAGTGTCTGGCATGACCGGACGACCAACCATCCGGCACAACGCTGGCTGCGTGAACGGCTGACGATGTTGGCCGCCGAGGGATAAGCATCGACCGCACTGCTGCAGGCGGCCATTCACCGGCTTTCTCGAAACACCATCATTTTCGGGAAAGCGCCCCGGATCGCTAACGGCAGCTTTCGATATATCCCACGCTCAAAGCAGTCGGGCCGTTTCCCACCCGATCCGGTCGTTGGCCTCTACCTCAACAGCCTAAAAGCGGACCTTCCGAAGATCCCCAAAGGGCAGAAACCGGACTATGACCTTTCGTATGAAAGCGACCAGATCCGGCCCGCCGCTTAGAGCCTATGTCGGTCACTCGAGACCTCGAAGATTCTTCCGAGCCAGGCCTCCGCGCGCCAACGGTGAGCGGAAACGTGCATATTCAGGGACGACAATCGAATGCAGTATGCTTGTTACTAAGACTATAATAGGAAATTTGCCCGTATATTGACTAGAGCATCTAGAAGCACGTGAGGTCCGTTCGCGACGCCCAGCACCATTACATCAACTCAGATTACGATCTGTGCTGCGAGCAAGGCCGCCGCAGGCCGCACGCTAGTACGGTCTGCGGCAATAACAGCTTATTCAGCAGCGTGCAGGGCCTGCTCACGCGACACGGGCGTCGTGGCACGCCCAGAGAGGGCCGCCGCGAGTTTCTCCTCGTCGACTTCGTTCTCCCAGCGCGCCACGACGATGCACGCCACGGCGTTGCCGATGAAGTTGGTCAGCGCGCGGCACTCCGACATGAACCGGTCGACGCCCAGGATCAGCGCCATGCCGACCACCGGCACCGAGGGCACCACGGCGAGCGTCGCCGCTAGCGTGATGAAACCCGAACCGGTGACGCCGGCCGCGCCCTTGGATGACAGCATGGCGACGAGGAGGAGGAGCGCCTGCTCGCCGTAGCTCAGCGGCGTATCGGTTGCCTGGGCGATGAACAGCGCCGCCATCGTCATGTAGATATTCGTGCCGTCGAGGTTGAACGAGTAGCCCGTGGGCACCACGAGGCCGACGACCGGCTTCGAGCAGCCGGCCCGCTCCATCTTCTCCAGGAGCGAGGGCAGCGCCGACTCGGATGAGGAGGTGCCGAGTACGAGCAGCAGCTCCTCCTTGATGTACCGGATCAGCGCGATGATCGAGAAGCCGTTGTAGCGGGCCACGGCCCCAAGGACGACCAGCACGAAGATCGCGGAGGTCAGGTAGAACGCGCCGACCAGGTAGGCGAGGTTGGCGAGCGAGCTGATCCCGTACTTGCCGATTGTGAACGCCATCGCTCCGAAGGCGCCGATCGGGGCGACTTTCATTATGATGTTCACGACGCCGAAGATCGCCTCGGACAGCACCTTGATGATGTCGAGCACCGGCTTGCCGCGATCGCCCAGGAAGGCGAGACCGAAGCCGAACAGCACCGAGAAGAACAGCACCTAGAGGATCTCGCCGCCTGCGAAGGCACCCACCGCCGTCGACGGAATGATGTTCATCAGGAACTCGACGATGCTCTGCTCCTTCGCCTTGCCGGCGTAGGTGGCGATCGCCTTCGGATCGAGCGACTTCGGGTCGATGTGCAGGCCGTTTCCGGGCTGGAGCACGTTGGCGATGACGAGGCCGACGATCAGCGCCAGGGTCGAGAACGTCAGGAAGTAGATCAGCGCCTTCCCGCCTACGCGCCCGACCTTCTCCAGATTGGTCATGCCGGCGATGCCGGAGACCACGGTGAGGAAGATCACCGGTGCGATGATCATCTTGACGAGCTTGATGAACGCGTCGCCCAGCGGCTTCATCTCGGCGCCGAGCTGAGGGTAGAGATGCCCCAGCGTAATGCCGATCGCGACGGCCACCAGGACTTGAAAATACAAGGTCCTGTAAAGTGGTTTCGGCTTTGTCGGCGGATGGGGTGCGGTGAGCGGTGACGGTACGGCGGCCATGGATGGATCTCCCTAGGATCGGCTTGGTTCATGGCGGTTGGCCCAGGGTATCCGGGCGGCGTCCGCGCTTGGTCTTGGCCTCTCGGCGCGCAGTCTTGCCGCACGGGCATGGCTGCGTTGCGCGGCCAGAATGGCAATCTCCGTACCAGGCGCGGAACCCCGCGACGTTTTGCTTAAGCAATTCAAATTAAAGATCTTTACTCGGCTGTGCCGGGTCGGTCGGAGATCCAGTCGTGCAGAAATCCGCACACGCCTTGCGGATCCAGTCCGGGATCCCGCACCGAGCGCGCGCCGATGACCGGGATGGGGACGCACGGAACCGGTGGGCTCGGCCACGCGCTAGCGCGCCGGACGCTCCTGATCGTAGCGGGTCTATGCGCGATCCTCTGCGCGGCCTGGTTCGCCGGGCGGTCCGCGGAGCGGTGGACGCTCGCGGACCTGCGGCGCAACGCGCGCTCGGCGATCGGATTACAGGTCGGCGTGCTGCTGGCCGAGATGCAGAAGCAGGCCTCCCTGCCGCTGGCGCTCGCGGCCGACCCGGAGATCGTCGCCGCGGTCGGCGGCGCGCCGGGGCGGGACCTGCTAGATCGCGTCGACCGGCGGCTTGCGCAGGTGGCCGCCGCCACCGGCTCGGCCGTGATCTACCTCATCGGTGCGGACGGTGACCTGACCGGCTGGCTTTGGACTGGGCTGATTGAGAGGATCAGCCAGGACTGAAGGAGCTGGACATGAAGCGAGGTCAGAAGACGGGTGCGGAGCAGGTGGTGCTGAAGCTGCGCCAGATTGAGGTGCAGACGGCGCA
>NZ_JAKSYF010000165.1:0-7245 GCF_022829745.1 Methylobacterium sp. E-016 | reverse complement strand
GGAACAACGGTCGATCCAATGTAAGTGGGGCGCTGATGTTCAATGCGGGCGCGTTCGCCCAGGTGCTGGAAGGGCCGCGCCGGCAGGTCGAGGAGACGTTCGAGCGGATCCAGTGCGACGATCGGCACGGCGACGTGACGGCTGATGCCGATGGCTTCCTTGATCAGTGCCCGGATATGGTCGGGAGAGAGCACCTTCCGACGCGCGGCCACACGGATCTCCTCATATCAACCCAGGGGGATGATCTTCCGAGATGCCCGCATGAGCAGAGCTACCACTGCGTAATAAGGAATTCTACTCGAAGTTCCGACGATTTACATAAAGTACATTTGTACCAAACCGACTTGGTAGTTCCGTCACGGTTTCCCCCGCTTCAGAGTAGGTGCCGGGTGTTCGGGCCGATCCCGCGCTCTTGCGCCCACACCACCACGGCGCTGCGGCGGTTGACCCCGAGCTTGCGATAGAGCGCCGAGACGTGATTGCGCACCGTGTTCGGCGACAGCTTCAGCTCGGCCCCTATCTCCTGATCGGTGGCCCCCTGACAGATCCGCGTGAGCATGTCCTGCTCCCGGATCGTCAGGTTCTCGATCCCGACCGACGGCCGGCCGGAACGGGTCGGGTTGCGCAGGGTCGCCAGCTTGTCGATCACCCCATGGCTGAACCACGACGCGTCGGCCATCACCGCCTCGATCGCGGTGATCAGTTCGCGTTCCGAGCGCTTGCGGGCGGTAATGTCCTGCAGGACGCACAGCACGCAGGCCTCGTTGTTGATGATCACCCGGTCGGCCGAGATGAAGCAGTCGATCTCGGCGCCGGCCGCATCCTGCAACACGGCCTCGAAGCCTCGGACGCTGCCGAGCCGCTTGAGATCGCGTGAGAACTTGCGCTGCTCGGCGCGATCGACCCAGAGCGCAAGGTCCGTGAGCGATTGGCCATCCGCGGCCTCGGGGGCATGCCTGAACGCGGTGACGAAGGCTTGGTTGACGCTGGTAATCTCCAATCCGTCCGCACTCATTAGCGCGCTTGGCACCGGCGAGAGGTCGAACGCCTTGGCGAAGCGCTCCTCGCTGTGGCGCAGCGACATCTCGGCTTTACGGCGATCCTCTAGGTCAGCGAAGGTGAACAGCATGCACGGTTCGATGCCGCCCGGGCCCGGCATCTCGATGGCGTGTCCGGCCACGATCACGTAGCGGCCCTTCCCGCAAGGCGTGGCAAGTTGCGCCTCCATCTGCGGAATGGTGTGGCCCACGTGCAGGCGATGGATCGCCATCTCGCGTCGCTCGGCCTCGCGCAGCAGATCGATTTCGCAGAAGGTCCGACCGAGCACGTCATCACGATGGTAGCCGGTGAGGTCGAGGAAACCATGGTTGACCCGCACGAAGCGCAGATCGCTGATCCGGCAGATGATCGCTGGGGCCGGGTTGGCGTTGAACATGCGCTCGAAGCGAGCCTCGGCCTGGTAGCGTTCGCTCACATCTTGCATGACCAAGGCAAGTCCGCTCGGCGTGCCATCCGCATCCGTAGTCACCAAACTACGAATACGGTGCATCCACCTGTGTGATGGATCCCGGGTCGGCACCAACTCCACCACGACGTCCCTGAACACCTCGCCGGCGAGCACCCGGTCGAGGGGGTGCTGCAGCGGACCGATCTCCCGGTGGTTGCGGTAGTGCAGCGTGAAATTCGAGCGGTACTCGGAGACGGTTGCTCCGAGGTCGCTGGAGTCCGCGACCCCATGCATCATCACGGCGGCGGCGTTCGCGTAAGAGATCGTCTGGTCCGGCTCGATCAGGATCACGCCTTCGGACAAGCCGGCCACGATCTGCCGCATCTGTGTGTGACGCGTTTCGTCGGTCATCGGCGTATCTCCCTCTGGAACGCCAACGTTCGAGCGCGCTGAATGACCCTCAATGAATTGAGTTCGCAAACAGGCGAGGGGGGCGATGAGCGCTTAGATGCCCCTGATCAGAGCGCCCTATGTCCACCCAGATCCCTGAAAATGGCGTGGCTCATCGCCGACGGCGCCGTTTTTTTTTCATTTTGATCCGCGAGAATCGGTTTCCCATCCGGTCCTGAAGCCGCGATGCGTTTCGATTAATCGACACCCCCCACCCCTTGCTGGCCGATGCCGATTGAAGCGAACAGCGAATGGGATGTGATGGATGAGGCTGAGGGTACGTGGCCCCTTTGGTTTGCTGGGCAGGGTCAGAGTGGCTGTGTCCTAGGGCGGGGGTGGGACCGGGGTGGTGCTGGTATCTGCCGGAAGGCGCGAGACCGGAGCTTGATGGCGATCGGTTCAAGGTCGGCAGTACCGGCCTAGCCGTACGTCGTTGATGCTTTCGGGCTGCTCGTCCACGGACGGCCACTGTCTGGAGCTCCGCCTCGAACCCGTGGGGATCCGCGGATGGGGGGCGCATCTATTCGTTGCTGCGAGCAGCGAGAGTGGTGCGGTCGACGGCTGGTCCGCTGAATGGCGGGGGGCCGATGTTCCCGCCCCACTGGGTCGGGGCGGAAGCCTATGGGCCGGTAAGGAGGGTCACCCTCCTTTGGGCAGCCTCTTCGAGTGGCTCTTTGAAGAGCCTCCAAAGGCTCGGGCTTTCGGCTGCTACTGCGCTCCGCCTCGTAACGAGATCTGCACCTCGCATTGTGCGGCCACGGTCATCACCTTCCGCAGGCTGTTCCGGTGACGCGTGACGCCCATCCGTGATCCTGCCGCCTCGTGGGCCGCTGCTCGATCGCGATGCCAGCGGACGAGCCACCGGAGCCGCAGGACGCGGTCGCCGGCCGGCAGTCGCATCAGTTCGAGTGCGCTGGGGATGCGGGCGGCCGGCATCAGACCGCCACCGCGCCGAGCCAACGTTTCAGAATGCGGCTCGTGATCCCGGCTCGCGTCAGAGTCGTGAGCTGGCAGAATCCCCCAACGCCGACGACCTTCTTGCCATCTTCAAGCACGAAGGGGCGCGACCGCTGCGATTCCATGATCTGCACCGCGGCCGCTTCCGGCATCAGGCGTGGATCACCGATCCGGTCCACGATGGCGTCGAAGTCGGCCATCACCTGATCATCCACGGGCGACAGAGCGCCTTCGCTAATCGGCACGAGGGCCCATGGCTCGCCGCCGTTCCACGCCTTGCTGTGCATCCCATAGGCCTCCACTCGGTCGCGGGCGGTGGAGAAGCCAGCGATGACGAATTCGGCCTCGCGCGGAGCGATGTCAGCCAGGCCGCGGAGTTCCATCTCGCGGCGGTACTGCCGCCGCACGCCACGGAACAGCGCGGGCGCCTCGGGCAAGAGGTCGTCGAAGGCTAAGAAGTGCGCGCTGATGCTCGCCCCCAGCATGTGCACGAAGGCCGAGGCGCCTCGCACCGCGATCACCGCCGGCAGGTGCGCCAGCAACGCCACCTTCTGACCCTGCCCGCGCGGCGTGCCGTCCATCAGGTAGCCGGCGCCGTCCGTGGAGATGTTCACGGCCTCGGGCGTGACGAAGCAATTTAGCGCTGTCATCGGTCAGGTGTCCTTCGGTGCTGGTCGCCCTCAGGCGTTCGGTAATGGAGAGCAGCGCCGTCGCGCCGATGACGGGGCCGCCGGTCAGCAGCAGCGCAGGCGTCGTGCCGAGAACCAGCGTCGGAAGCAGAGCGCCGGCGATCGGGCCGGCGAACGCGATCAGCGCTAGCCCGGCGATGCCGAGCGCGATGTTGAGCGGGGACTTCGACCCCGAGGACGACGACGATGCGCCGCCGCCGCGCGGGAGGTAGACCAGCACCACGATCGCGTCGGCCGGCAGGTAGCGGCGGGGCCACGGCTTCACTGCGCCGGCCTTGTCGCGACCGCGGACGACCCAGGCTTCTTCGATCGGCTGCAGCGGGTCGCTCATCCGCTGCACGGCCACCATGAAGGGTCGGCTGTGGTCGACGTGGCGGCCGAGCACCTGTGTGAGCCGGCGGCGGCGGCGATCAATGGGCCGGGGCGGTGCGAGCGCCTTGCCGGCTGCGTTCAGGGTGTGGAGCTGCATGCGTCGTCTTTCTGGAAAGGATTGAGCCTTTCGCCGATCGCGTCCGACCACCGCCGCAGGATGCGGGTCTCGATGTGGTCCGTTCGACCATCGAGGATCAGCATCATCACGTTGCCGGCGGCGGTGAGCGCGAGAGCCAAGTCCCGGTTGACCCCGACCCATGCGCAATGGCGTTCCGGACGTGATCCTGCGCTTCTTCTCTAATGTGGAGCTCTGGCATGGTCATGCGGATCTCATGTCGTTGGCACTGCGAACCGGGCTGGGCGCGCCGAAGGATCGTCGCACCAGATCACGAGACGATCGATTTGGTCGTGGAGACGCGCGTACCTCTCCATCTCGGTTTTGAGCCCGTGATGCTGGAGGCATAGGCCCCACCAGTTCTGCGGCTCGAACACCGATCCCCCATCCACGACTGGGACCTTGTGGTCGACCACTGCAACGAGCCTCAGCCGACCGATCTGCTCGCACCACTGACAGAATGGATGCTCCCGCCGATACGCTTTGGAGAGGCGGTCCCATCGCGAACTGTACCCCCGCTCTCGCGGAGAGGTCCGCTTGGGTCGGATCATCCTTGCTGTGTGTGCAGGTGACCGCTTGCGGAAGATCTCTGGCATGGGCTGTCTCAGGCGGCATGAGTTCGCTCCCCGACGGAGCGGTGAGCCCGTGGTTGGCAAATGCGTCGAGTCAGGTCGGCGATGGCCGCGCGCGTATCCGGATAGCGCCGGGCGATGGCGGCCAGACCTGCACTGACCTCACGCCACCGAGCATCATCTTGATCAGCGACGGCGGCGCGGAGCGCGGCGCGGTACTCGGTTGGCAGACCTCGCCACCACCGCCACAACGACATGCGGGGAATTTCGAACCGCTCGGCCACGCGGCGTATGCTGACGCCGGCGGCGCAGGCAGCTTCGATCGCATCACGCTGCGGATGCGCGCCGACAATCGAGCGGCGACCTGGCTTTCTGTGGGCAGAGATGTCGAACGACACGCGGGCGGGCTCCTCCGGCTATCCGGATCGAAGGCCCGCGGCTGACCCTGTCTCGGGCCTGCCCTATGGCATGTCGATCACTGGCTCAGGCCAGCATCGACATGAGAACATAACGTGAAACCGAGTCACGGATCAAGTGGCTCGCTCGATCGCAAGCGGCATCTGCCGAGGACCTTTGTATCGACGTTTGGTTCGGCCCGGTGAGCCTCGCGTGCGCACCTGTCGATCAGTCTTTTCTATTCTCTCGTTCCTGATCGCGTATCCAGCCGCCACGTTGCATAGTGCCCTCGCTGGCGATTGAGACCGAGACGGTATCAAGCCCGCTGGCACTCCCCAGGAAGCCCGATGACCTCATCCGCCGATGCCGTGTCGACACCAGCGGCCGCGGAGCATCCGGTCCGACCAGCATTGCTCCTGGGGGCGCTCGGCGTGGTGTTCGGCGACATCGGTACAAGCCCGATCTATGCCTTTCGAGAGTCGCTGAAGGCCGCCGGCGAGACCGCGAGCGAGACGACCGTCTTCGGCGTTCTGTCGATGGTGTTTTGGGCTGTCATTCTGATCGTCGCGCTCAAGTACGTCGTGTTCGTCATGCGGGCGGACAATCAGGGTGAGGGCGGCACCATGGCGCTGCTGTCTCTGGCGCTGCCGGTCGCTGGAAAGCTGCGGCCAGCCTTGGCCATCATTGGGTTAGCCGGCGCGTCCCTGTTCTTCGGTGACGCGATGATCACGCCAGCCATCTCGGTCCTCAGCGCAATCGAGGGTCTTCAGCTCGTGACTCCGGTCGTCACGCCCTACGTCGTGCCGATCGCGGCGGTCGTCCTAATCGGGCTGTTCGCGATTCAGAGCCGTGGGAGCGGCAGCGTCGGCTTCCTGTTCGGCCCGGTGATGGCCGCTTGGTTTCTCACCCTGGCCCTGTTCGGCCTGTACCACCTGCTTCAGCAGCCGCGTGTCCTACTCGCCTTCGATCCGCGATACGCGCTGGCTTATGTCGGTCATGCGGGTGCGGGAGTCACGTTCGCGGTTCTCGGCTCGGTCTTCCTGGCGCTCACCGGCGGTGAGGCCCTGTATGCCGACATGGGCCATTTCGGCCGCGGCGCCATCCGGATCAATTGGTTCGCTTTCGTCCTACCGGCACTCTTGCTCAACTACCTCGGGCAGGGCGCCCTCGTGCTGACCGATCCTGCAGCGGCAGCCAATCCGTTCTTCCTGCTCTTTCCGAGCTGGTCGCTCGCTCCCTTCGTTGGGCTTACGACGCTGGCCACGGTGATCGCGAGTCAGGCGGTGCTCTCTGGGGCATTCGCCCTCGTGCAACAGGCGATCCAACTCGGAGCCATCCCTCGACTCGAGATCCGACAGACCTCTAAGGAATCAATCGGACAGGTATACGTGCCGCAGCTCAACTGGCTGTTGGCCGCCGTGGTACTCGGTCTGGTCTTCGGCTTTCGCTCTTCAGATGCGCTTGCCAATGCCTATGGCATCGCGGTCGCAGGTGACATGATGGTCACCACACTCCTCGTTGCCACCGTCGCCTACGGCCTATGGCGCTGGCCACCCTATCTGGTCTTCCCAGTCGCAGGTCTGTTCCTCCTGCTCGATCTGACCTTCGTCGGCGCCAACATCCATAAAATTCCAGCAGGAGGCTGGTTCCCGCTCCTGGTCGGGAGTGCGGCGCTCACGCTGATGCTCACGTGGCGCAAGGGTCGGGCTGTTGCTTTCGACCGACGCGACAAGGACGCCGCCACGATGACGGACTTCATTGCTGGCCTCGATCGGCCGGGCGCTCCGATCCGAATGCGTGGCACCGCCATCTATCTCACGAAGCAGACCGAGATCGTCCCAGCGGCGCTTGCGCTGAACGTCCGCCACAATGGGGTGGTGCATGAGCGGGTGGTAATGCTGAAGGTGACGACAGAGCGGGCACCACGGGTGTCCGAGTCGGAGCGCGTCAAGATTGAGCCGCTGCCAGCTGGCTTCAGCTTGGTCTGGCTCACGTTCGGGTTCGCCGAGAAACCTGATGTGATGGCGGCGCTGAGGCTGCATCGTGATGAAGTAGGCGTCGATCCGGATACGGCCTCGTTCTTCATAGGACGAGAGAAGCCGGTTCCGTCGCTACGCCCCGAGCTATCCTCATGGCAGGAGCCGCTCTACGCGTTCATGGCGCGCAACGCTGTGCGGTCGCCCGACTACTACCGGATCCCGCCACCCCGCGTCGTCGAGCTGGGGACGCAGGTGGAGATGTAGGCGC